>NZ_JBCOCI010000042.1:270-16361 GCF_040929485.1 Phocaeicola sp. RTP21198st1_B8_RTP21198_201120
GAAGTGGACTCCTCAATCATGCGGATATTAAAAACCTCTGTTTCGGAAGTCACCTTTTTCTCAACGTTTTCATAACCAATAAATGAGAAGGAGAGTGTTTCACCAACTGCAACCCGAATGGAAAAGCGCCCATTAATATCTGAAATAACCCCTTGCGTGGTTCCTTTCACCAATATCGTGGCGCCGATAATGGGATTCCCATATTCGTCTGTCAGTAGACCGGTTACATTTTTGCTTTGCTGAAGAGTTTCTTGGAAAAGTTTCTCTTCTATTTCCATTGGCTTGGCCAAGACAGATCTTTGCCCGATAAACATGCTCAAGCAGAGAACTAAAATGAACGTTTTTTTCATTTAAACATGATAACTTTAAGGTTAATTATTTGATATAATTCTTTTATTTAAGGCCTTAAACGCAACAAATATATATAATATTATTAATACAAACAATATATTTATTAAAAATATTTCATAATTCCACGCAATTTTTCAAATTAAATGGTTGTATATGGTGTGTTAATATATTAAATTTACTAATTATCCAATATATCATATACATATCTAATTATTACATTTTTATTATGTATAGTATTATATGTAAATAAGGAATATAATTCAATAAACAAAAACATTTATTCGGCTTAACTTGCCATCCTCAATTGGTAGCTATGGTGGTAATCTGTTCCATCGCAATCATAGTTTCATTTTTATCTCTCTTTGTTCCGAATCTTCGAGCTCAGAACAAGGTTGTTTTTTACGTGCGACACCCGACGGCAGAAGCGAGAATCGTAAGCAAAGAAGCCTCTGTAAATTTTAAAAATGCTATAATCTCTCTCTGACATTGGAAAGTTTGCGTTAAATTCCAGCAAGTCAGTCTCACAATACTTGGTCCACCATATAAGCGTCTCCGCGTTTCTATATTGTCTCTCTTTTTTCGTTCTTATATCTTTGCCTGGTATAAAAATGAATCATTATGGATTTAGCAGAAAATAGATTTAGAAAAACCTGGTAACGTTTCCTTGAAGTATTGAAAGTAGACTGTCATTGTTCTTTAGCCGATGTTTGCCGCGAGCAGCATACCACTTCTGGAGGTATGAGTTCCTGGATGTCCCGACGGGGCTATAGTGTTAAACAAGCTAAGGAAGATGCGGTCCGTAATTATTATGGCGGTGTTTCCCCCTCCCGACCGACAAGTACCTCTCCTTCGTTCAGTCAAATAGTTCCCGTCATGTTGTCGGAAGAAGAGTTCAGCCTTTCCGGAGTCACAATCACCTTCAATAGCGGTATGACCATTTCGTTCAAACGGGTCACTCCCGGCGGTATCATTCAAATGTTGCACGATTACGAACGAAGAGAGGGGGATCCATGTATTCTCTAACATCAGCCAACTGATACTACCTGTATCAGGGCTTTGTCCGTATGAACCTTGGCATTGACGGTTTATTCAATATTATACGCTCAGAGATGAAAGGTTTGTCTCCCATATCAGGAGTTGTCTTTTTGTTCTTTGGCAAGAACCGACAGGGTGTAAAAATACTGCATTGGGACGGTGACGGCTTTCTTCTTTACTACAAGCGTCTCGAAGGTGGAAGTTTTGAGCTGCCGACATTTAACCCCGATACTGGCAATTACGAGGTTTCCTATCAGATTTTGTCTTTTATCCTGAATGGAGAAGTTCGTGCGACTGCGAAAACGCTTTAGGATATGACATAATCGTTTGTTCCTTAATAATTTACATCACAAATATTGTCTGATTTCCATGGCTGTCCCGTTAATATTTCGTATCTTTATGCCATGAAAAAGGATGAGATCATAGAGTTATTGAAGGAACAAATCAAGGGATTACGGGATGACAACAACAGGCTTCTGGTCCAGATAGATGCTTTGACAAAAGAGGTCTCCTCCCTTAAGGAGGCACTCCTTCAAAAAGGTGAATCCCTTGGCAGGCAACAACGCATTGCCAAGGGACTCGCCAAACTTGTATCCAACACATCCGAACGGCAACAGGCTCCCCGGCCTGCTCTGTCCGAAGAGGAGAGGCGGAAGGCAGAAGCGGAAAAAGCCGCCGGGCGTAAAGCCAGGAAGAACAATGGGGCCAGACGTGACATGCATTATGAGCTGGAGGAGGAGGAACATGTCGTTTATCCCGATGATCCCGGTTTTGACATCAATAAAGCCCGGCTGTTTACTCCCACTCCCAGAATATGCGTCCGCTATGAATGTGTCCCCATGCGCTTCATCAAGCACGTCTACAAGATACACACCTATACGCAGGACGGCCGCCTGTTTGAGGGAAAAACACCGGCTTCGGCTTTCCTGAATTCCAGCAATGACAGCTCATTCATTGCCGGAATGATAAAATTACGTTACATACAATCACTGCCTGTAGAAAGAATCATCAGCTACTTCGAAGGTTATGGCTTTACGCTGAAGAAACCCACGGCCCATAGGTTGATGGAGAAAGCCTCAGGCCTCTTCGAAAATCTTTATCAGTGTATCCGCAGACAACCTTGGGCGATCCTTATAAGGCAGCTAATGAAACCTATTACAAAATACTCGTCCCGGAAAAGAACAGTAAGGGAAAAGGAGTCCGCAAGGGATACCTCTGGGTGGTTGTGGGTATAAACATCGGGATGATATATCTGCTCTACGATGACGGTTCCCGCTCTGAAAGAGTTATTCTTAACGAATTAGGCAGTTGCAAGGGCATCTAAAAGTGACGGCTACTCACCTTACCGGAAACTCGAAAGCGATGCTTATCCCCATATCACACGCATCCCGTGCCTGCAACATATAAAACGGAAATTTATAGATAGCGGTGAGAACGACCCGGATGTAAAAAGAAGCGTGGAACTGATAAACAAACTTTATCAAAACGAGCATAAGCATAAAGTCGGGGTGGACGGATGGACGGCGGAACAGCATCTTGCACACCGCAAAAAGTATGCTCTGGACACACTCGGGGAAATAAAAGATGTGCTTGATGAAATAGAAGAACGGGGGGACTTGTTACCCAAGAGCGAACTAAGGGAAGCCATTACCTATCTTCGCAATGAGTGGAATGCCGTAGTGGACATCTTCAACTATGGTGACACTTTCCTGGACAACAATATAGTTGAACGGATGAACCGGTACATATTCCTGTCAAGAAAAAACTCATTGTTCTTCGGCAGCCATAAGGGTGCCGAACGGGGCGCCATACTCTACACGATAGCACTCACTTGCAGGATGCATAAAGTAAATCTGTTTAAGTATCTCACGGATGTGATAAACAGAACCGCAGAATGGCAACCGAACACGCCACTGGAAAAATATAGGGAACTCCTGCCTGACAAATGGGAAAAGGAGAATAGCTAAACAAGGCTTATTAAACTTTTTATTCTACCACACTATATAGAACCGCGGAGACGCTTACATAGTGATTGACAAGGTATGGGATTACATCAACCAGCCTGCCAGCAATTCGCTTCTGCATTACAATGACGGCTCTTATATATTCGATATACCATCTTTCAACAAGGGGGCAATCAGAGAGGCGATATTGAATGCTTGTTGCCACCGCTCAATGTTGATTCAGAGTGATGTTGTCATCAAGCAATATCCCGATAGTATAACCATTACCAATGCTGGTGGTTTTCCGTCCGGAGTGGATATGAACAACATTTTGACAGTGAACAGCGTTCCGCGCAGTAAACTGATGAGCGAGATATTGCAGAAGACAGGATTGGTGGAGCGTTCCGGTCAGGGAGTGGATAAAATGTTCTACAACTGTATTACTGTGATGTGCTAAGTTGTGTATGTGATTGTTTTACTGACTATTACAAAAAAAAGTAATAATCTGATTGAACCTGCTGTTTCGTCAGCAGTAGCCTACGGCAGGTGCATAACCAATAATGGTCTTGTACTAAGTTGCTCGGACAATGAAGCCCTTCCGAAAGGAGAAGTTTGAACCGTGAGGGGAAAGCAACTGCTATTAGTGTCATATAGTAGGGGAGCTAGGCTGGATGGTATGAATAACAAATGTGAACTGTTGCTTAAACATCGTGATTGTAGAAAAGCCAAAGACTACTGACAGGCTTTACCAAAAGGTATGCAGTCGGTTAATCCTTTGCCGAGCAACTGAATGTCTTTGAATTGCTGGCTTTGTACAAAATGGCAATGAGGGATTGCGAGGGGCTTGATGAAAAGATTTTATGAAAATTGTCGGAAGAAAACCTTATCGGTTACGAAAACGGCTCTCATCGCTTGTCCGAGGAGTATCGGAATGAGTCTGCTGAAAGATTGAAAGGAATGAATATGAATTACCTCAAGTTGGTTTCAGGCTGTTTTCATAAAAATGGTTATATAAATCGTTCTTTTCTCAAAAAGGTATTTCAAGACATGTTGTCCGAAAAACAAATTAGAGGCTTGATTTCAAAGATGAAAAATGCAGGGATTATACAGAAAGATGGTGCAGGCAAATATACCCGTTATGTAAAAGCACCGGATTTTCCATCGTTTGTCTAGGGCCGCAAGAATCAATTTTAGGGTCGTAAGATTTCAACTGTCTGTTTATCAGCTTATTTGATTAGGGAAACAAGGGGCTTGATAAGGCAAAGATTCAGCAAATGATAATACAATATTTGCAGAATGCAGGTTCCTCAGGAGCAAAGCGTGATGCCATTTTTGAATATTTGAAAGAGGTATTACCCCAGAATAAGACCCAAGAGCAACAAGAGCGTATGATTGGCAATATTCTTTCTGAGATGAAAGAGATTGGATTGATTCATCCCGAAGGTCGGACATGGTTTTTGGGGTCGTAATTCATCAATTATAGTTGAAATATGACTATTTATAACTGTCAAATGAGATTATAACTTAAAAGTAGTCAAATCCTTGGTTTAATCAAGAAATTGGCTACTTTTATATCAGAGTTGTTTGACAAAGCATAATGCAGAAGATTAGTGCAACACCGCTGTCGCCAAATCGTTACCAACAACTTTCTACCATAGTATTTGCTATTTGTGTATCAATCAGATACGGAATAATTGATTATCCGTTGCAATGATAAACAATTTTTGCGAACGAGAGATTATAAGTCATAAGATAATGTTTGTATAGCCCACTTATATACAACTCTACCGTTTTGATGCAGTTTGTTATTGGAAATAACTTCTTCATCATTGATAGAATTTTTTTGACTGGTTAGATAGAGGTCTTTTCCAAATTCTCCATTCGTTTCTGTTATTATTTCCAATAATCTTGCTGTCCACTAAAAATGTGGATAATATTGAAAAGTTCCACAATAAAATAAAGTTGGTTCAGAACCAGCAAGTCCATGACAATATTGTAGGTACCAACCAGTAGGAATTCTAAGATTAATATTTCAATAGAATGTTATTTGTATTTACATCGGAATATCATCTGTAGTAATTCTTATTCCGAATATATCAATGTATATAACTGTTTATCAATGCTGTACAATTCAAATATATTTGAGACTGAGAAATAAAAAACATTATTCAGACATCAAATATCTGCTATTTTGACAGATTTTATAGAGAAAAGCCTCAAAATTACATCAAGGGACAAAATTTTGTCCCTTGATGCCACGCTGAAGGACAAACGAGGGACAAAAGTTGAAAAAATCAGAGATATTACATTTTCTGACTTAGTATTTGCTTCTATTATGTATATATCTATCAGTTGGTTATATAGATAATTGATAATCAGTAGGTTAAGCTATTTGCCGATGCAAAAGTTTTGAAATATATTTTGCAATGTTTCTTCCGAGGTTATACCTCCTTCTGCAACAATCTCACTTAGTTCGTGGATACATTGTCTTAAATCCTCACTTACCAAATCTCCTGATAATCCCAATTGCAATCCTTCCTGTACTCTATGAATAGAATCCAATGCTCGTGTTAATGCTTCGTAATGGCGTACATTTGTAATGATAATATCGTTTTGGTTGATTTCTGGTAAGGCGGCTGCCTGTACTAACTTTTTTTCCAGGATCGTTATATTTTCCCTTTTCTTTGCTGAGATAAATAGTTTTTCCACTTTCATGTCAGCAAATATAGCTGACAACTCTTCTTTTTGTATTGCTAGTAACAGATCTGACTTATTAAATAAAATAATCATCTTTTTCCCTTCGCAGTGTGGAAGAATTTCGGCTTTTAATTCTTCGAACCGTCTTTGGGCATCTGTAGAGTCTATCATCCATAAAATGACATATGCTTGGTCCATCTTTTGGAAAGTACGTTCTATCCCTAGATTTTCTATTGTATCGTTCGTTTGGCGGATTCCAGCTGTATCAATAAATCGGAATGTGACACCTTGTAAATTGATCGTATCCTCTATTACGTCACGGGTCGTTCCATGGATATCACTGACAATGGCTTTTTCCTCATTCAGCAACGCATTCAGTAAGGTGGATTTTCCAGCATTCGTCTCTCCGATAATTGCTACAGGAATGCCATTCTTGATTGCGTTTCCTACACTGAAAGAATGAGCTAGCTGGGCAATAACTTGTTCGATATGGGTAGCTAGACTGCTCAGTTCGTCACGATTGGCGAATTCTAGTTCTTCATGATCACTGAAATCCAGTTCTAATTCCATTAACGAAGTGAAATGAAGCAATTGGTTACGCAGGTTAGAAAGTTCTTTACTGAATCCTCCACGCATTTGGCTCATGGCTAGGCGATGGGTGGCGGCAGACGATGAGGCTATCAGATCGGCCACAGCTTCGGCTTGGCTCAAGTCCATTTTTCCGTTTAGAAAAGCACGTTGGGTGTATTCACCTGGTAGAGCGGCACGACATCCATTATAGATCAGGAGTTGTATAACTTGCTGCAGGATATAGGATGAACCATGACACATGATTTCCGTACTGTCTTCACCGGTATAAGAATGAGGGGCACGGAACAAAGAAATTAAAACTTCGTCTATTACTTCTTCTGCAGAAGGTATAATTGATTCTTTTTTTTGTAACGTTTCACTTTTTTCTTGCGGAATTTCACTCGTTTTTTGGAAAAGTGTATTATTAATTTTTCGCTTTGGGGAACAAATCTTTCCGAAAGTAAGAGTATATGGTGCTCGTTCTGTCAGTGGCTTGCCTGTGGCGGGTGTAAATATGCGTGACGTTATTTCAATCGCTTTTGGGCCAGATACACGAATTATTCCGATGGCTCCTCCCTGGGCGGTGGCAATGGCGCAGATTGTATCTTGGTTTATCATTTTCATTTGGTTAATAATATAATGTTTTAGCTACGATGGCTGTTACTTCTTCTAAATAACGGCGGTCTGTCTCATCAAAAGAGTTTAATAGATTACTGTCAATATCCAATACTCCCTTTACTTGTCCATTAGCAAGAATAGGAACAACAATTTCGGAGCGGGAAAGAGAACTGCAGGCTATATGTCCGGGGAATTGTTCTACATTGGGCACTATCAAGGTTCGAGCTTCTGACCATGAGGTTCCACATACTCCCTTTCCTTTATGGATGCGATAACAGGCGGTGCTTCCCTGAAAAGGTCCTAAAATAAGTTGGCCGTCTTTAACCAGATAGAAACCTACCCAAAAAAAGCCGAAGGCTTCCCGAAGAGCAGCGGCAGTATTGGCCAAAACACTTATTTCTTCTTTTTCATCTGATATTAAAAGTTCAAACTGAGGGAGGAAAAGACGGTAACGTTCTACTTTATTACTAGTTGTTTGTTTGAAACTGGTTTCCATATTTTTATTTGTTTTATGAGGGGACATCTTGTTGTTTTTTTACAAAAAATGGTCTTCTATGAAGCGATGTCCCCTGTTAGGTAAAAAGAGTTGGCTTATTCTGTAAAAAATCTGTTTATGCCAATCTTCTTCTCGATGATAATAAGAATAAGTATTGATAGATGATCCGGTGAATTTTATCCATATTATATAGACAACTAAATTGGGAATTATATTCTTTCCAAGACTTTTTCTATCAAACCATCAATAGAGTTTTTATAGCCGGTATTGGCTTCCTTTATTAGTCGGTTGGCAATTACCATACATACAGTCATGGCTTTGTGTCCCATCAGGCGTGCTAATCCGGCAAGGGCGGAACTTTCCATTTCAAAGTTAGTGATGCGATAGTCTTTGTATTCAAATTTCTCAATCTTTTCATTCTGTTCAGGATCGGCCAGTGGAATACGGAGTTCTCGTCCTTGCGGGCCAAAGAAACCTCCTGCGGCGATAGTTATGCCACGGACCATATCATTTTGCGCGATGCGGTCTATTAATTCCCGGTCGGCATCAATGACGTATGGGTGGGCGATGCATACATTACCTTCCCAACCCATGTAATTTATAAAAGCTTGTTCGAATTTCAGATCGCAAACCTCATTGCGTCCGGCGTAGAAATTGAGTAGTCCATCAAAACCGATAGACTTTTCAGAACAAATATAGGTGCCAACGGGAGTATAAGGCTGTAATCCGCCACATGTACCGATACGTACTAATTCCAATTGGCGTAAGTGGTCTTTTTCATAACGGGTATTGAAATTAATATTGGCCAAAGCATCTAATTCATTCATCACAATGTCTATATTGTCACAACCTATACCGGTGGAAACTACGGTGAGACGTTTCCCTTTATAAGTACCGGTAATGGTCTTGAATTCACGGCTTTCTATTTCACATTCTTTAGTTTCGAAATGAGAAGCTACTAATGCTACACGCCCAGGGTCACCTACTAGAATTATTTTATTTGCCAGCTGTTCCGGTTTGATATGAAGGTGAAAAATAGAGCCGTCGGGATTGATAATCAACTCAGATTCTGCATAATATTTTTTCATAATCTTTTTTTTGTGGTTAATGGTCTGTATAATTGATGTTATATTTCTTGTCTTTTTAATGGGTATACAAACAGATTATTTCTTAGATGTAGATGCCACGGATTTATAAACTTTCATTGATATTAGCATGATAAAGAGAAAAACAGTTTCATTCGCATCCAAGAAAAATACATTAATCGTTGAATACTAGTTTTATTTGCTTAATGGTTCATTACCGAAAGTTGTTTCGGGTTTTGCAATATTTTCACGCATGGAGGTATCTGCTTGTATATTCTTCATGCGGTAATAGTCCATAATGCCTAGGTTGCCACTACGAAATGCTTCCGCCATGGCCTTGGGCACTTCGGCCTCTGCCTGAATTACATTCGCACGGGCCTCTTCTGCTTTGGCTTTCATTTCCTGTTCCAAAGCGACGGCCATCGCACGGCGTTCTTCTGCTTTGGCTTGTGCAATATTCTTGTCGGCATTGGCCTGGTCTATTTGTAAAGCAGCTCCAATATTTCTGCCTATATCAATATCAGCTATATCAATAGACAGGATTTCGAAGGCCGTACCGGCATCTAAGCCCTTGCGGAGTACTAATTTAGAGATAGAATCAGGATTTTCCAATACGGATTTGTGATTTTCGGACGATCCGATAGAGGACACGATACCTTCACCAACACGTGCTAGAATCGTGTCTTCTCCGGCACCTCCTACTAATTGGCGGATATTGGCGCGTACAGTGACACGAGCTTTAGCTATAAGCTGTATGCCGTCTTTGGCTACAGCAGTAACGGGAGGAGTGTCAATAACCTTAGGGTTTACTGACATTTGCACGGCTTCGAATACGTCACGGCCGGCTAGGTCAATACCAGTTGCCATTTGGAAAGACAGTTCGATGTTGGCTTTGGATGCGGATACTAGTGCGTGTACTACTTTTTCTACATGCCCGCCTGCCATATAATGAGCTTCCAATTCATCTCGGGTTATGTTACTTAAGCCAGCTTTATGTGCTTCAATCATTGCTGGGACAATGACATAAGGAGGAACATTACGGATGCGCATTAAGAATAATTGCACCAATGAAATGCGTACTCCCGAAACTTTGGCAGACAGCCAGAGGAAAAATGGTACATAATGAAAGAATAGTACCACGAAAATAATTCCACCTCCTATAAGGATGAAAGGAAGATAGTTGGGTTCGATCATAATAATCAATTGTTTAAAAGTAAATATTTATATTTGAACAGCTCCACATCGAATCTCTGCTGTTTTCACTATTGTCTAAAATATACTTGAATGAGAATGTCAATCAAGAAATTTGATAAAATCGTATTTGTAAGTCATTTTTCTATCATAGGTTGAATTTGCGTACAATCACCGTTCCTTCAACCATTCTTTCTACATAAATGGGGGTATTCTCATCAATCAAGCCATCGGCAGAGCGCACTTCGATGATGTGTCCATTAAAGTTTGCATTGCCTATCAGTGCAAGGCGGGTTATTGCTATGCCTTTGTCTCCGATGCGGATATGGGTTCCTTTTAGGGGATCGATTTTATAATCCAGTGTTTTCTTCAAAGAAAGCTTGTCCATGGTTTTTGAGTGCATAAACCAGATGATAATGGCTATGCAACTTAGGACGGATGCTATCAAAGTAATGAATCCTGCTATCGGTCCTAATGTGTCGAAAGCGTAATAGTTGGCATATAGCAGGCAGATGGCCGATGCTATTCCGGCTATACTGATGCCGGGAATAAGGAAAACCTCTACAATAAAGAGAAGTACTCCTGCCAAGATGAGCGCTATGATAATAAATACTTCCATAAATATCTTTGTATTAGTGTTTCAACTTCTTTATTTCTTCGTTGCGGACGCTGATATCCAGTTGGGCCATTTCTTTCAGAAGTTGTTCAGTACGTTTTTCCAATTCCAAAATGGCGGGTGTCAAATTCTTCTTTCGTGCACTGTTCCCTTGGGCATATTGTTCGCGTTTGTCATCCAGATTTTTCTTCAGGTTGTCATAATCCTTCTGCTTTTGTATTCTTTGCTGATAAAGTTTACGTGCTTCGGCAGAGCGGAAGTCGTTCAATGTGTGGTAAACAGCAGAGTCATCTATTATCAAGGTGAAGTCTTTTTGTTGTTCTCCGGATTCTTTGGCATACATTATTGCCGCTAGGCGTTGCTTGCCGGTTCGTACTTTCTCTTCATCTTTCCAGGTGGTACGGATAGAATGTAGGCTGGCCGCATTTATAATGATCTGTTCGTCTGTACTTTCGTAATTGTATACTTCTTTTGAAGAGTTCGGTACAAACACATAGATACAGACTTTGTTATCAGGCTGATAGCGGTCTGAAGCAAACCAGCCAATATTGTTGAATTCATCAATGGCATACATATAGTCATTGGCGGGAGAGTTAAATGGCATTCCTATATTATCGGGACGAAGATAATTGCCATTTTCCGAATCATAGCGAGTTACAAAAATATCGTACCCCCCCAAAGAGCCTTCTCCATCCGATGCATAATACAAGGTAATGCCATCTGACATTAAGAAGGGATAGTTTACATTTCCCTGTTCATTAAGGGACATGAGGGGTTCGGGCTCGCTCCAGCCGTCCAACAGACGGATACGGGAGTAGAGTTGCATTTTGCCGTCTGTGCTTTTGTTCCCGTAAAGTACTTTATTGCCCATTTCGGTTTGATAGACAGTCCCGGATATGGTAGGATCGTGATAGAGTGCTCCCGATTCTCTACTGATTTTATATGCTTTCAGAAAATCATTTTTATCGACTACAAAACTATCTATTACAGTAATGTTTTCCACTCCTTTTATCATACGGGCTGCTTGCTTTATTTGTTCCAGCTCTGCTTCAGCCATTTCGGTAGGGCGTTTTTTCTTTTCCAACCATTCTATGTGTTGTTCGTAGTTATCTACGGCATCGTCAAACCGATAGATATCATAATATAGTTTCCCTAAATAGCGGTATGCGTCAATGACTTTGCGGGCGGCGCTTTTTTCAAGGTAGGGCTGTGCTTCTTTTTTTTCTCCTGTTTCATAACAACATGCGCCATACCAATAATTATAATTGGCATTAGAAGGGGCTTGCTTTACCAGCTTTTGGAAAGCTGGTTTGGCTTGTTCAAATTCTCCGTTCAGGAAAAGTTGTTTGGCTTGTGCCAAGCTTTGTGCCGCAGTGTTGCCTGCGCAACATAAAGTAAATAAACCAATGATATATTTTTTGTACATAGTTAGTTTATAATCCGTATTATTTAGATTCAAAAATACAAAGATTAATTGGAATTCTCATGCTTTAATAATTCTATTTTGTTAAATCTTCCATAAATCATTCTTTTCATGTACTTTTGTGCCCTATTTTTAAAGAAGATGTATGGCACAATTTACGGAAGACGAGAAAATAATGCGAAGGTTGGAGCAACGCTTTAACAAGGGGGTGGTAAAGTATCGCTTGATTGAGGATGGTGATAAAATTTTGATAGCTCTTTCTGGTGGAAAGGATTCTTTGGCTCTATTGGAGTTATTGGCAAGGCGTTCACGTATTTTGAAACCGAAATTTGCAGTGATAGCTGTGCATGTAGGCATGACAAATATTCCTTATCAATCTGATTTGGAATATCTGAAAGGCTACTCAGAGGATTTAGGGGTGCCGTTTGTGCATTATGAAACTTTTTTTGATCTGAGTACCGATACTCGGAAGTCTCCCTGTTTCCTTTGTTCTTGGAATCGGAGAAAAGCTTTGTTCACGGTGGCAAAGGAGCAGGGGTGCAATAAGATTGCTTTAGGACATCATATGGATGATATCTTGGAAACTTTGTTGATGAATATTACTTTTCAGGGAGCGTTCAGTACGATGCCTCCTAAATTAGTGATGCGTAAATTTGAGATGACAATTATTCGTCCTATGTGCTTGGTACATGAAGCGGATTTAATTGAAATGGCACGTATCCTCGGTTTTCGTAAACAGATCAAAAATTGTCCTTATGAAAGTTTGTCGAATCGTTCAAATATGAAAGATGTTTTATATTCTCTAGAAAAAATGAATCCTGAAGCACGGTATAGTTTGTGGAGAAGCATGACAAATATTCAGGAAGAACTGTTACCTGGGATTGAATAACAATGATTTATAGTTTTATATCACTGTTTATCTGTATCTTGTTTTTTTATAATAGTCTGTTATAAGAGGTTATTTCGGGTTATTTATTTATATTTGTGTGCAACTTATGTGCAACTTAAATATAAATATTATGGCAGTATTATCAATTTACTTGGATACGAGGAAGAAAAACTCGTCTGATGTATATCCTGTTAAGTTCAGAATATATCATAATAAGGCTTTTTTTATATCGTCAGGAATGTATTCAAATGTTAATACATGGGATAATGGTGAGTATGGGAAAAAAGAACCCAACTATAAAGTGAAGAATATGGCACTCCGTAGCAAATATAATCTCCTAGAATCAGAATTGCTGTTGCTGGGGGGTAAACTGAAAGGTATGTCCGACAAGCAGCTTAAAGAACACCTTTCTAATATTATTTCATTAAAGCCTGTTACTTCATGTGACTTTTTACGTTATTATGACGAATATATCTCGTTGAAGGATAAGAAGAGCACTAAGGATAATTATATAAATACACGGAAACTGATAGTTGAATTTGATGACGCTCCTACCTTTGAGACAATAGACCGAAAGTGGCTGACATCCTTTAACCAGTTCTTGGTGGATAAAGGATATATGACTAATTATATAGGCACACATTTAAAAAACATCAGGGCTGTCTTTAATTATGCTATTGATGAAGAAGTGACAACTCTTTATCCATTCAGGAAGTTTAAAATCAAGAGGGAACAAACGAGGAAGCGGAGTTTGACGATTGATGAATTGAAATTGTTGAAAAATTATCCATGTGAAGAATATTTGGAGTTTTACCGTGATATCTTTATGCTTATATTTTACTTAATAGGCATCAACCTTGAGGATTTGCTTTTTCTCACTAAAGATAATCTGATGAATGGGCGTATTGAATATTACAGGCACAAAACAGGAAAATTGTTTTCTATAAAAGTGGAGCCAGAGGCACAATCTATACTGGATAAATATAAAGGTGATAGATACTTGCTTAATATTATGGATAACCGTAGTAATTATACTAGTTTTACTACTAGCATTGACAGAGCATTGAAACAAATAGGTGAGGTCTCTATTTTGAAAAGGGGGAAAAAGATCAGAAATCCTCTTTTCCCAAAATTGTCCACATATTGGGCAAGGCATTCATGGGCTACATTGGCAGCGGAACTTGATATACCTAAAGAAACTATATCTGCCGGTTTAGGACATGAGATTGGTTCTGATGTTACTAGTATCTATATCAAATTCGATCAGAAGAAGGTGGATGATGCCAATAGGAGAGTGATTGACTATCTGTTTGGAAAAGAAAAAGCCGGGGAATGATGCCCGGCTTATATCGTTGGTTTAGAACCGCCACTTATTTTGGTTATAGCGTCATGCTCTGTGTTTTTTCTTTGTTTCTCATCCTCGTCTTTGAGATACTTGTTCCTTATATCTTTGATGTCGTTTGTCATTCCCCATACTTTGAAGAAGAGAATAATTTGTAATACTCCGAATATTAGGAGTATGATGGTTAGAAAGTCAATCATAATTTTAGAATTGGTATTTTTCTTGTTCTTTCTGTTTTAGTTCTCGTTCCTGTATCTTTTTAGCTTCTTCTGTATTTTTTTTAGTGGGGAACTTTGAATTAACTATTGCTATTCTGTAGTAATATTCGCTTCCACTATATACTTCTCCAAATTGGATATAAATAGACTTGTCTCCTATTTCCCATCTCTCATACATAAATTCGTCCCCTTCATTGAAATCAGACAGACTGATTTCTTTACCGAAAGAATATGCTGGTTTCCCATATCTCTTTTCAAATTGATGAGATATTCGCATGACATCTATTTCCAAGTCGTCAATGTAATTTGCTGTTTCCGGGCATGTTTTAATATCTATACGATATAGTTCGTCCATTTCAAATTCTGCATAGAAATTACATATTGTCATTTTATTATTAGCAATGTTCATGTTTTCAAACTTCATTGATATGGTTTCTTTGGAATATACAGAAGACTCCTTAAAGGTATTAGTTGATAATACTTCTTTTTGCGACATCCCGAATTTAGCATCACCCCAAGCTATCAATGCCAAGGAATCTATTCTTGTTCGCTCCAGAGAATCCTTGACTTCTTGTTTTCGTATCTCTACCATTACAATACTATCTTGACGCCCTTGATTTTTCTGTCTTTGATTTTTTATGTTGCACCCACTAAACAATAGCATTGCAATAGTAAAAAATAAAATCTTTTTCATAATCTTAGATATTTAGTTTTGTTCTTTAAGCCAATGAAAGTGTTTGGATTCTTGAGGTTACTTCAGTTGAAGAAATTTGTTTTAATAATTTTAGTGTATTAAACAGTCCTCATTATTAATGTATTCTTCAAATACTGAAGTTATATAACTACAGTATGTGCTAATATCATTATATATATTTTCTATTTCGCTTATAGTGTATCTTCCTCCTATAACTGAAGCTAATTCCCGTCCATGAGCTATTGCATTTCTATGATTCGCCAATGTTGATAAACGCCCTTTCATTTTGTCTTCATTTACTACAGGAGCGGAAATTCCAAAAATGTTCCATATAGATTCTATTTGTTGGTATTTTATATTTCCTGAACCTGCAGGAAATAGGTTGTCTTCTATATGACAAACTTGACTGCAATTTATTTTGGAAAATAAATCATGTCTTTTCATCCATTTTTTGTCTCTTGCTTCTATCATAGCATTACATTCATCATTGAAAACCATTGAGTACAATGTCGGTTTAAGATCTATTATATCATACTTCTTTTGATTAATAATAGATAAACATTTTTGAACCGAAGCAGTTATTGTATATTCTAAAACGCCATACAGTATTACAAAATATGTACCTTTGAACACTCTCATGTCGAGAACTTCAGTTTTAGCGTTGTCTTTTATTAGGGAATAAAATGATTTTACCTCCTTTAATCGTCTATTGACTTCAGCATTTACATCTTCGAACATTATTTTGAAAATTTGCTTCTACAGAATTCTATTCTTGCAAAGAGTTTGGGTTTTGAATTTGTAGCTCCAGTGATTAATTTATTAAAATCTTTATCAGTTACCCAATCATAAAAAGAGGAAATGTTAATAGATTCTTTTTCCTGTAGGACTTCAGCGGCACCAACAGAAACGGCTTGAGAAAGAAC
>NZ_JBCOCI010000042.1:16371-41979 GCF_040929485.1 Phocaeicola sp. RTP21198st1_B8_RTP21198_201120
CTCTAGTTCCGTCATTCTCTGAATTTTTGGAGAGTTTTACAACTCTTCTAAAATTATTGTTTAATGATAGTCTTTTTATAAAATCATTAAATTGACCTCTGAAAATACAGCTTCTAATCTCTTGGTCTGATAATTTTATGCCTCCAGTGTTTAATCTTTCAAATAGGTCAAACCTTATGGATTTGTCACTTTTATCACTTAATGTTGTTATCTTTAACGGCTTTAGTAAAAAGTCAATTTGTAATGAACGTGGCAAGCATTTGAAATCCTTTTCATTAAAAGACTTCATTTTCTTCAGTCCGCAAAGTTGTAATGGAATTTCTTTTTTAATTTTTTTCCTTGCTGAAGAATCTTTTTCTGCTGCAAAATTAATGATGGAACTAAGTCTTTGTACACCATCTATCACTTCCCATGTACCGTCTGGATTGGTTGCCATGAACAATGAAGGTACTGGAATACCCAAAAAAATAGACTCAATAAGAGTTGATTGTCTAAGTGCGTCCCATCTGAATTGTCTTTGGTATTCAGGAGCTATGTCAATAAGTCCATCATTTACCATAGATATTAATTCCTTTACACTCATATCGTAAGAATTAAAATCTACTTTTCTTTTTTGTTCATTGAGTTCTGAATTTATATCTTCCATAATATTTTATTGTTATATAGACTCCATGTGTATTAATTGAAGCTCATAGCATTACTAATGAATTACATTTGCGTTCTTGCCAGTTTCCCGACAACCTTGTATAAATGAATTACATCATTATCTATGTCAATTTCCATATCGGGATATTTTCTTTTCCCATCCGGATTAGCTATATTGTTGTAGGAAGACAATATTGTTTTTTTTCGCTCGTAGTCGATATGAATCATTTTAAGAAGTCTGTCTTCTTTTGTTATAATTACATACGGCTGTCCATTGTCTATGTTTCGTTTGTCTTTTATTTCACGGACAAAGATTGTATCTCCCGACATATACATATCGTACATAGAATCACCATATACGGTTATTCCATAGCATCCAGTAAATTCTGGTATATTCACATATCCAATAACCTTGTTTTCATTTCCGTCAAATCCAATTCCATGTCCTGCGCATACACGTATATCAAGTATTTTAATATCTTTATTCGTGGTTGGAGTTTCAGTGATTGACGAATTGGTATTAATTGTCATGTTGCCAATTCCAGTTATTAACCAATTTATATTAAGGTCAGGGCAAGCAGACGCTATCTTTTCTATTGAATCTGCATTAAAGCCCGTTTTTTTGGCAATAGCTCCACGAGATAAACCAGCTGATTCTTCAAAAGCGGTTTGTCCAATCCCTTTGATTTTTAAATATTCAACAAATCTTTCTTTTGTGCTCATCTTTTTGGGGTTTTACTGTTATCTTTCAGTATATTTGTGTCGGAATCAAGTTGCGGATGATTTCGACTAAATTGTTTAACTATTCCCATTAAGGGACTATATAGGCGACTTGACTTCAAACCGCAACTTTGGAGTTGGTCGCTTTACTATTTGCTATGGAAAAGAAAATTCCCGAAGGTTTCTCTACAGAATTTTTGGACAGTGATGAGGGTGAGAATTTATATTCTCAAATTCAATCTTCATTTACGAATTGTCATTTTTCTACCTCACATTCACCAAAGCTATCCTATTTAATAATTCAAGGTATCCTTCTATTTTATCGGTATGTTTCACACCGGATAAAAGTTTGAGTATTTCGTTTTTCCCGCTTTTTGTAATAGTTATGGATTTGGGATTTACAATACATTCAAGTAATCCTTTTACTACGGCATTGCATGTGATTATATCCGAAAATTGCGAAGTGTGAAATAAACACGCAACTCCATGATATAAAAACCTATATTCTAATCCTAATGGGTCTTTCTCTAACAGTAAGTAATGGTATATCATCCAATTAGTGTTTTCAGAAACAGCCATGTTTTTTTGTACCATGAATGATGCTCCAGTTGATATTTCATCAATCTTATCTCTTGTGCTTTTTATGTCAATTATCGTATATATGTTCCATCCTATCAAGGTTGTTACAAGCAATGATAGAACCCCAACCAATACGCCTTGATAGTCAAAGCCCAACTCTGCCTTGTGAGGGTGTGCAACACAGATTGATACGATGCTTATTACTACTGCAATGCCACTCAATCCTAAAGCCCAATTCTCTTTCTTCTTCATATTATAATAAGGTATAACCTGCTTTAATAGTTAAATAGTGTTGTTGTACTACTATTTTTCAGTAAAAAGAATCTATTACTGAAAAATAGTAGTATTTTTGCATTATCAAATTAAACTGATACAAAGAAACGAAGATTAATTCAGATTTCAAATAGTATAAACATATTAAAATACACGATTATGAGAACAAGAGAATTTTTACACGAAGTAATGAGCCTTGCTTGGCAGTTCGTTAAGCGTAATGGCTACACCATGAGCGAAGCAATGAAGGTCGCTTGGGCTAACTTGAAGTTGAAAGGTGAGATGAAAAAGAAGATAGTGAAGTTCTACTTCAAAAAAGTGGACGGTTCCGTTCGTGAGGCATACGGTACACTAAATGAAAAGCTGATGCCTGCCATCACTGGTACTGACAACAGAAAAAAGAATGATACCGTCCAGACTTACTATGATACTGAACGCCAAGAATTCAGATGCTTCAAAAAAGCTAATCTGATGTCAATCGCATAAAAGATATGGATATGAATGCTTACACGATTAACCAGCAATTGGATAGCCTTTATAAAGATTTAGAGGCTGCCCATAACAATGATGAAGAGGCTGTCTGCCTGATGTTCAATGCTGATAGCAAAAAAGAAGCTATCCAGTTGATAACGGATGAGATAGACAGTTTGGAAGATGCCTTAAAAGGTTTTGAAACTTGTGAAGATGATGGCATGGACTACGATGCTCTATGCCGGGTACAAGGTATCAGCCGATACGCATAATACACGATTATGCAACGCACGACAGCCCTACAGACGGATTGAACGGCAACCGATAGCGAGAATCGGGTAGGGTACTATTGATTAGTTCTTTGAAATTCTGTAAAAGCAATTACGGTGTAATTCATAAGCCGTTTTTGCCAACCAAAGATAACAAACGCACATAAGCAAGTTGGAGCTTGTGAGCTGTGCAATGTTTAACAATTAATAGAAAACACCGCAAAGAATCGTCTTTGAGCAGTGAGCATACGGGTTAGGCGTCCGTACTGTTTTCGACAATATAGCCTGTACTGAACTGAAATAAGGTTCTGCTATTCGATTAGGGTACAGGTACTTATTTAAATTTATACGATTATGAAAACAATCCAATTCATTTTATCCATATTGGTTAGTATATGCGCTGCCGGTATGCTTTACGGGGCTATCACTACTTACAGTCCTATGAAAATATTCTCTGTCACTATAATGGGTGTTATATGTGCCGGATGTGCTTTTCTAATAAGAATCTCTTATAAAGAGTTGAAATAAATGACAAATTGTAATACCGCTAAAAGGTAGACCTCAAATCCGGCACAAGGCGCATGGGTATGAGTGCACAATAACCTTGTAAACCAGCCGGGCGGTAATTTATGAAGTAGCATTGTTGGAATGCGTGTAAGCAATTAATTGTTGGTATTAACTCATATTCTGATTTCTATATTCATCTGGCTTACAAGAAGTAGGTTCGACTCCTACCTTTTTAACGATGTTTTAAACTTATACGATTATGACAGTGGAAGAATTAAGAGGCATGACGCATGAAGATTTAGTAAGGCGTGTGCAAGAACTGGAAAAGGCTAACGAAAAATTAGCTGAAGAGAAAAAAACATGGTATAAATCTTGGAGTGATTTGCAACAGAAGTTTGATCATTTCAAGAATGCGGTTAAAAGCATTGTTCTGATAATAGATTAGATATTCGTGTTTTATTTTGATGTTTGTACTGGGTGTGCCGTCCGTGAGGATAGTGCACCTTTTTTAATCGGATGGTTAGCTTATCGGTTAGAGCTTCGTGCTGTGCAACCAATTGGCACGATTGAGAGGGGTTCGATTCCCTTACCATCCACGAATCATTAATTAAATTTTATTCTTATGGCAAAAGAACTGAAAGAAAGAACAGAAATCAAGAAAAAGCTGAAAAAGAAGAATGACAGAATCAGCTTTGACTTTAGCGACAAGCTTGCCGGACAGCTTCGCAGGTGTACCGCTGATCTTAATAGGTTGGCAAGGATTGACCGGATAATAGACAAGGAGCAAACGTTGTATTCGGTGGACACTAACAGGGAAGCCGGATATATTGAGGTTATCCGCAATTATTAATCAGCCGACTTACACGATTATGAGGAGAGTTTTTAATGAACTTACACCTGAATGCGAGATTACGGCACGAATGTATGCACAAGGGTATGAGAAGAAGGAGATAGCCGATTTGAAATGCAGGGCTGTGAGCACAATAAACAACCAGTTGCAGAAGGCTTTCGAGATTCTTCATGTAAGAAATGGAAGAGAACTGGCGACCATGCTATATGAGCGTTTGGCTGGCATGAAATTCACTATGGATTTCCCACCAATAGCCCGTTCTGTTATCGCCTGTTGTTTATTATGTGTGTTTTCAATTACGTTTTATCAGGATTTCCATTCGGATATGCGTAGGGCAAAACGGATTAGAGAAGAGAAAATAGAATTTCTGAAAGATATGATATGAAAAGAGGAAAGGTTGAATCCGTACAGAAACTTTGGCTTAATAAGGATGAAACGATGGCTTATTTGGGGTGTAGCGTTGATTACCTTGATAAACTTAGGAATAACGCCCAGGTTTCATTTGCCAAAGATGGAAAAATGATTTGGTACAATTTGGAGTCGATCAATAGATTTTTGAATAGAATGAAAGTAATATAAACCCTTTAAATTTTACGATTATGAGTCTTATTAAAAAATCAAATGAATTAGTAATTCCTACCACTGTAAAGATGATGATTTACGGTCAGGCTGGTATGGGAAAATCAACAGTGGCATTGAGCGCACCGAAACCGTTATTATTGGATTTCGATAATGGCGTTAAGCGTATGAATATGGCGCATTTGGAAAACATAGATACTGTACAGGTCACTTCATGGAGTGATGTTCAACAGGTCTTGCAGGAGGATTTGTCTGTTTATCAGACCATTGTAGTTGATACAATCGGTAAGATGATGGATTTCATCATTACTTATAAATGTGGCAGCCGCCAACCGTCTATCAGGGATTGGAGCGGTATCAATGCGGAGTTTTCATGGATGACACGAACACTCTCGGGGCTTAACAAGCACATCATTTTCGTTGCCCATCGCGACACAAGAAAAGAAGGTGATGATACGGTGTTTATCCCTGCCTTGCGTGAAAAATCCTACAACTCTATCGTTACTGAACTGGATTTGCTCGGTTATCTTGAAATGAAAAGCGAAAGAGGCGTCCAAAGACGTACCATCACTTTTGACCCAACTTCAAGAAATGATGGTAAGAATACTTGCAATCTTCCTTCAGTGATGGAAGTTCCTACCATCCTTGACAAAAACGGTAATCCAACCGCCAAGAACGACTTTATCACTACCAAGATAATCAATTCGTATTTGGGTATGCTTGCAGCGAAGAAAGCGGCACAAGAAAAGTATGATAAAGTTATTGAAGAAATCAAAGAGCAGATTGAACTTATTACGGATGCGGAATCTGCCAATAATTTTATCGCGCAAATAGATAATTTTGAGCACGTTGGTTCTTCAAAGCAAATGGCGGCAAAGTTGGTAGCCAACAAAGCGAAGTCTTTGAATCTGAAACTTAATTCAGAAAAGAAATATGAACCAGCAGCCTAAATATCGTATTTACGCAACGCTTCTCGATGCCTTTGGGGGATATCTGAATAGTGATGTGATTTGGGATAAGTATTGGGGGTGGTCAGAAAATCCACCCCATACTCCCGAAGAATTTCACGAACAACAGTTTCAAGAACTGATAGACCGGATTAACCGCAAGCCATTCGACAGCGAAGCGGCAGACCGTGGCACGGTTTTCAATGAAATCATTGACTGTATGATTGAAAATCGGAAATCCGAAACTGTGCAAGTTGAAAAGGTATATAAGGTAATACGCGAAGGAGCTTGTGACGAAACAGGTAAACCTTTGTATTACGATGAGGTTCAAACCAACGAGGTTATAGGTTTGAAAGCTACCTATAATAATCGCGTTTTTACTTTCCCAATTTCACTTTGCCGAGAGTTTGCCAATTACTACAAAGGCGCATTAACCCAACAAAGAGTAGAAGCGATTCTTCCAACCGCATACGGCAATGTTTTGGTTTATGGGGTAATTGACGAGCTGATGCCGGCCAGCGTCCACGACATCAAAACAACCGGAAGCTATACCGTAGGGAAGTTCAAAGACCACCATCAACACCTTGTTTATCCTTATGCTTTGATGCAGAACGGTTCGGATGTACGGACATTTGAGTATAACATTGTAGAGTTCAACAAAGGCGGTTATGTGGTAGATACCTATACAGAGATGTACGTTTTCAACCCAGAGCGTGATATTCCTATTCTCACTAATCATTGTGAGGAGTTTATCCGGTTCTTGGAAGAAAACAGAGAACTTATAACCGATACCAAAATTATATCAAATAATGAGTAGTGAAATTTGGAAGCCTATTAAAGATTATGAAGGTCTTTATGAGGTATCATCTTTAGGCAGAATAAAATCTATGCCTAAAAAATTTATAAGAAACGGAGCTGTAACACATTTTGAAGAAAAGATATTAACGCCTTCTGATAGTCATGGGTATCGTTCTGTTGTTCTAACAAAGAATGGCATTCATAAAACGCATAGCGTTCACAGATTGGTGGCTTTAGCTTTCATTCAAAATCCAAATAACTATACTCAAATAAATCATAAAGACGAAAATAAATCCAATAACAGAGTTGAAAATCTTGAATGGTGTACACATTCATACAATATGAATTATGGAACGCTCCAAGAGCGTAAGGGGAAAGCTAATGGTGTGCCAGTCTATCAATATACCAAATCTGGTGACTTCGTTAAGAAATATCCTTCGTTGAAATCAGCAGCGGTAAGTAACGGATTCCAAAGTTCACCTATTCAAAATTGTTGCTGTGGAAGAAGTAAGACTTCGTATGGATTTATATGGAAATATTAATTAAAAGATTTTTGGAGGAGAAAATTAATGGCAAACCAAATAACCGGACGGATAATTCAAATCGAACAGACCGTCCAAATTACGTCCAAAAACGGTGGAGCTACATTTACCAAACGGGAGTTCATTTTAGATGCTACCACTTACGACCCTTATACGGGAGAGCGTAGCGAGTATGAGAACATTATTCCCTTAGAGTTTTCGGGTGACAAGTGTACAGAACTTGACCGCTTTAATCAGGGTGATGTTGTTACTGTATCATTTGTCTTACAAGGGCGTTCTTGGACGAATCAAGACGGAGAATTCAAACGTATGGTATCCATTCGATGCTATAAAATAGAAGCGCGTGGCGGTGTATCTCAATCCCAACAGACAACATCGATACAACAGCCAGCGCCACAACCGACTTATCAGCAACAGCCGCAGAACTTTCCGCCTCCGGTTGATGCTAATGGCAATGTAAAGGATGATTTGCCTTTTTAGCGTATGCTGTTCGACTTGAAGAATGAATATCAAATACCCAAGTTCAAGGAGTATGTAAACAAGCTGTTTAGTGAACGTGCGGTGGTGGAAGTGAAAAAGAAACTACCTAACCGCACGCTTGCCCAAAACAGCTACTTGCATCTTCTTTTAGGGTATTTCGGTAGTGAGTACGGTTGCAGTCTCGACGAAGCAAAAATTGATTTTTATAAGAGGACTTGCAACCGTGATTTGTTTGAACGTAAGACGGTCAACAAGAAAGGCAATGAAGTAACCTATCTGAGAAGCTCTGCCGAACTGACAACGGGGGAAATGACCCTGAGTATTGACCGTTTCCGTAATTGGAGCGCATCGGTGGCTGGTATCTATCTGCCGGCTGCAAATGAACATCAAATGCTGATATACGCCCAGCAGGAAATACAAAGAAATCAAGAATTTATTTAGTTATGATAGAAACAAGAAAAACAGAAATCAGGTATGTGACATCTGATCCGAAAAAGATGCTCAACATGTACCTTGCAAAACGTGTCCTCAAAACATGGGAGGAATCTTTCATTGATGAAGATACAGGTGAAACAGTAACCATCGAACGGAATGAAATTCTTTTTGACCGTGGCACGCTGATAGACCAAGACACTTTGGCGAAAATTCGTTTCAGTATGGAAGCTGACGGCATTAAGGAAGTGGAAGTCAGCAACCAGAACCGCTTGGCATTCGAGAACGAGAACAGTGTTTTATATCCGTACATCGCTCAAGCGCAAATAGGTGACAAGAAACATAAGTTCCTGCTGTATGCCACCGGATTGGAGAATACTTGTAGTATCTTGAAAGATTACATCGAACTAAACTATATGTTCGGATTCACCTTGACAATGGTCAAGGAGTTCGATTCTTGCGTGATTCTTACTGACAACTTGAAAGAACGTAAGGTTGACGATGCTTCGCTTGCCTATCTCAAAAATGAAATCACTATGGCAGAATACGTTGACAAAATGGACGATGAGACGGAAGATAGTGACGAAGAATCTAAACCGAATGAAAAGAAATTCTACCAGATTGAGACGAAAATCACATTCACGGATGGGGAGAATGAAGACGAGAGAGTTCAGACTTTTGTCGTGAACACCTTCAACGTTGACAGAGCGATGATGCTTATTACTCACTACCTCAAAAATAAAGAGGAAGAATGTGAGAAACAAGCCAAAGAAAAGGGGCATGAGTTCAAAAAGAGAGAAATCCATACAGCTATTGAATCCGCCAAACCTATACCGGTCGGGCGGTTTATTCCGAAAGAATTTTCAATGGCTTATATGGAATAACTTTGTTAACCTGCCTGCTCGGTCTGTGAAGATAGGACGGGCGAATATGGGGCGTTTGGCTGGTGTGACTATTGTGATGCGCAGCAATGTAGAGGAGGGCAGTTCGATTCTGCCACGCCCCTCATAAATGTGAGCCACACATAAATGGCAAGGGTTAGTGAATAATGGTTGTGCCCCGGAGAATACGCTTCGGGGCTTTAATTGGTAAACAAATAAAATCATACATTATGGAAATGGAAATAAAAATAGCAGTACCCGAAACCGGAAACATATTCGATGCAGAGTTCTCATTGTCAATTGTAGGCATGAAAGTTAAAAACCGGGAAGCACTAAAAATGCTTCCCGATAAAATAAAGCAATCCTTAATTGATTGTGTTGAACTCGAAAGAAATACTTGCTTGGAGGATAAAATCAAACAAGTACTTTAATCAACGTATGTGTCAAGGTAGTGAATGAAAAAGTCTATTTTGGAGATTACTTTATCGAAATCTTTTTGCACAAAATCAATGCGCCCTCCAACGGCAGCGGATTTAAATCTAAGATTGCTTAGACTTTCGAGTTCCTTGTTTAAAGGAAGTCCGGGATTAAAAGCAAATACAAGATGAACAAACTCCCTAATAGCATCATATATTCCCGGATACGAATTGAAAGGGTCTTCTATATTAAAGATTTCTCCTTTTTTCTGTATCTCCAATACGTCATTTTTTATTGCTTCCGCCTTTTCTTTATAAAATGATTTATCTCTCATATACTTTAAAGTTTAAAATTAGACAAAGCAAAGATAACAATAAAAGGGCATATCATATTTCCCAAGATGAGTTTAAAATTAGACACTTTATCCTCTCTATCAGATATGCCCTTATATTATAAATAATAGTATGCCATACTACATAAAACGAACAAAGGCTAAGAAAAAAGACAAGCCTTTACCTCTGTTTGATAAAGCAGGGATAACAGTAAAGAAGAAGCCGGATTTGAAAGCTAAGCTCGACAAAGAGTTTTCCCTTTTTATCCGGCTTCGTGATGCAATGCCAAACGGGTATTTTAGATGTATCTCGTGCGGACAGATAAAGCCGTTTACACAAGCAGACTGCGGGCACTATTTCAGCCGCACACACCTGGCGACACGTTTCGATGAAAATAACTGCCATGCTGAGTGCCGTCACTGCAACAGGTTCAAAGCTGACCATTTGGAAGGCTACCGGGTTAATCTGATAGCTAAAATCGGGCAACAGAAATTTGACTTGCTGAAAGTAAAAGCTGCTGGTACTTCTAAGATGTCAGATTTTGAGTACGAGCAACTAATTAAGTATTACAAAGCACTCAATAAGAAATTACGAAAGGAGAAAGGAATATGAAATCCACTATCATTGAAGGAGTTGAATATAAACTCACACCGATAAAAAAAGAAAATAAGACAATAGCTTTATTTATCCTCACTATGCCCAAAAACAATTCATGGAATGGTAAATGGACTGGAGAAGGAAATTTATATGCCTATTCGCAGGTTGCATTTAGACGTGGAAAGCCAATCTATTCAAATCTAAAAGAAGGAAACTTCTATTATGATTTTGGCGATGGATGGGTAGCAAATGTGGAAGTCAGATATGTTACACCAAGCGAATCTAAAAAAATAATGCGGAAATCTAAAGGTTTCTGTGGATATACTTGGATGTGCGATGAGATAATGAAACTTGGAAGAATCAGAACCGTTACAGAAAGAAGAGCAGACAATGTACAAACTACGTGATTACCAACAGAAAGCCTCTGATGCTGCCGTTTCTTTCTTCAACAACAAGACCAAGAAAACTAATGCCATTATGGTGTTACCTACGGGCAGCGGAAAGTCGCTTATCATAGCGGATATAGCCGCAAGGCTTGACGGACATACCTTGGTGTTCCAGCCAAGCAAAGAGATATTGGAACAAAATTTTAAGAAGCTCTGTTCATACGGTATTCTTGATTGCAGTATCTATTCGGCTTCCTTTAATTCAAAGGAGATAAGCCGGATAACATTTGCCACCATCGGCAGTGTGAAGAATCATCCCGAACTGTTTACCCACTTCAAGAACATCATTGTGGATGAATGTCATCTTGTAAACCCCAAAGAGGGAATGTACAAGGATTTTTTTGATGCAGTGAAGTGTAAGGTTCTTGGACTGACAGCAACGCCATACCGTTTAAGCTCCAGCCGTGATTTCGGCTCCATGCTGAAATTTATCACTCGGACAAAACCTCATGTCTTTTCAGAGGTCATTTATCATGTACAGGTATCAACCTTATTAGATATGGGCTACTTGGCGAAGTTGGATTACTATTCAATGAATCCTTCAGGGTGGAATGAACTTAACTTGAAAGTAAATACTACTGGTGCCGACTATACGGATAGGTCAGTTCAAAAAGAATATGAACGGATAGACTTCTACGGTTATCTTGTTCATATCGTCCAAAGGCTGATGAACCCCAAAGCCGGAGGAAAACGGAAAGGCATTTTGGTATTTACCCGCTTCTTGAAAGAAGCGGAACGGCTTACATGGTCTATACCCGAAATCGCAATTGTTTCGGGTGATACTCCTAAGAAAGAACGCGAACATATTCTTGAAGCGTTCAAAGCTGGTGAAATTCCGGTAGTGGCGAATGTGGGTGTACTTACGACCGGCTTTGACTATCCTGAACTTGATACGGTCGTTATGGCACGTCCTACAATGTCTTTAGCTATGTGGTATCAGATAGTCGGTCGGGCTATCCGTCCGCATCCCTCTAAGGAATGTGGGTGGATTGTTGACCTCTGTGGAAATATCAAGCGTTTCGGGGAGGTGTCAGACTTGCGATTGCACGACAGTGGCAACGGTAAATGGGCTGTATTTTCTAACGGAAGGCAATTAACTAACGTGAGATTTTAAGATATGAGTTTTAAACCTAAATAATATGGCTGGCAGACCTACAAAACAGGGAATAGATTACTTTCCTTTGGATGTAGGTTTCTTTTCGGACGTGAAGGTCAGGAAAATCGCAAGGGCTTGTGGCCCACAATCGACTTCCATACTTATTTGCCTGCTGTGTAATATCTACAAGGATGAAGGGTATTACATTTTGTGGGACGAAGATTTGCCTTTTGTTATTGCTGACACTGTTGGGGTTTCCGAGGGCGCAGTAAAAGAAGTATTGACTAAGGCCGTACAGGTTGGATTCTTTGACGCGGAAATGTTCTCCGTGCATAGAGTGCTGACATCGGCCGGAATACAAAGGCGATTTTTACTTGCCACATATCAAAGAAAAGAAACTGAAATTATCCCTGAATATATGATTAATTGCACAAATAATCCGATTAATCATGCAAATAATTCAATTAATACTGTTGATAATAGACAAAGTAAAGTAAAAGTAAAAAGAAAGAAAACTAAAGAAACCTCTACTAGCGTAGAGGCAAAGAAAGTCGAGCAAGCGAAGAAACTTGCCGCGGCTAAAGCCGCTACACTCAAACGAAGAGATGCTTTCTATCAGTCTTTAGTTCCGTATGTCGAAAGATACGGGAAAGAGATGATACGTGCTTTCTTCGACTATTGGTCTGAACTGAATAAGTCAGAAACTAAAATGAAATTTGAAACTAATCAAACATGGGAGGTTGCTAAACGACTTGCCACGTGGGCTAACAGGGAAAAATTTAATGGAAAATCAAGTAATTCAATACAATCCACAGGAACTTATACCACCGGAAGAGTTGCCCAAGACAAGGCAGCAAGCCGTCAATCTCTTGAAGACCTCGCCGATGCTATATTGGGACAGCATTAGGCCGAGAACAGTTCTTGATGTATTCAATGCTCCACAGGTTTCGATAACAGATATATCAAAAGAATTTGGAGAAATAAAATTGCAAGCCTTGATGGTGAAATGGATGAATAGCTTTCTTCGGTTTTATTCAGTGAATGGGGCGATGGACGCAATACAGGTTGCTGATACTATAAATCTAATCATTGAAACTTATCCACACTACACACAAGATGATTTTAAATTATTTTTCAATATGGCTAAAAAAGGAATGTTTGGGCAAATATTCGGCCGTATGGATGGAGAGGTTATTATGAATTGGCTAACAAAATATGATATTCACCGTGATACTGTTGGTTCTGCAGAAAGTATTAAGGAGGCTGATAAATTTAAACCTTTATCTCAAGCACAAGTTAACAGTGGGATCTATTATTCCGAATACCTTGAGATCAAGCGGCGTGCTGATGCCGGAGATAAAGAAGCCAAGAAAATGTTGATGCCACCATGAGAATAACCGTTTACTGGGTAACAAGAAATCCGGATGTTATCGTAAGAATCCGGAAAAAGTTCAATATCCCAAGTTATACTTCCGTGAACTACGAAACAGAATGTGAAATCAAGGATGAAGACTTTTCACTGTTAGAAGAAACAGAACGAAGGGGATTTATTCAAATTAGAAATAAGAATACACGATTATGCAAGGAACAGACAAACTGAATACGATAACCAACATCGTATTTGTCCTCACGGACGTTTTAGAAACCAACCTTCTAGAAATGCAGCAGCAATATAAGAAAGAAGGCTTTGAATTGCGGCACGATTCAAAAAGAAACTTCAACACAGCCATAGCCGCAATAAAGAGATTGAAAAGTGATGTGAATCATTGCAGCGAATCCACTCAGGAAAACTTCGGCAATGATTCTGACATGGTGAACGCCATGTTGCTCACACTGATTGATAGGTGCGGTGATGATGACAACCTCGCTTATAAGATGTACGAATACATTAAATCTTTCCCGTCCAAACTGAATCTGGACTTGGATTTGGATAATGCGTTCAGCCACCTGTTTAGAAAGGAGAAATCAACAAAAGAATAGCAT
This sequence comes from Phocaeicola sp. RTP21198st1_B8_RTP21198_201120, assembly GCF_040929485.1. Taxonomy (NCBI): domain Bacteria; kingdom Pseudomonadati; phylum Bacteroidota; class Bacteroidia; order Bacteroidales; family Bacteroidaceae; genus Phocaeicola; species Phocaeicola sp. RTP21198st1_B8_RTP21198_201120. Next base: position 30,216 of record NZ_JBCOCI010000042.1, read on the forward strand.
AATGAAAGATTATATAGAATTTTTGAAAGACAAGATGGCAATCAGCCATCAGACTGGGTTTGAAGTCAGACCGGAAGAAATTTCCCCGTATTTATACCCTCATGTGAAAGATACAGTACGTTGGGCTATTTCCGGCGGTTGCAGGGCGATATTCTCCAGCTTCGGTATGCAGAAAACCGTAACCCAGTTGGAGATACTGCGGGTGATCCTGAACCGCACAGGAGGCAAAGGGTTGATAGTTTGCCCCAAGCGTGTAGTAGTGGAGTTCCTGACACAGGCCGAAAAGCATCTGGGTATGAAAGTGACCTATGTACGTACTATGCAGGAGGTGAAGCAATGTCCGACCAATATCATGGTGACAAACTATGAACGTGTCCGTGACGGCGAGGACGGAATAAGAATAGAACCTTCCTACTTTACCGTTACCTCATTGGATGAAGCGAGCGTGTTACGTGGATTCGGAACCAAGACCTATCAGGAGTTTCTTCCTCTGTTTGCAGAAGTTCCGTACAGGTTTGTTGCCACTGCCACGCCATCACCCAACAGATACAAGGAACTGATACACTATGCCGGCTACCTTGGAGTGATGGATACCGGGCAGGCACTTACAAGGTTCTTCCAGCGTGACAGCACGAAGGCGAACAATCTTACCCTCTATCCCCACAAGGAGAAGGAATTCTGGTTATGGGTAAGTACATGGGCGTTGTTCCTCACCAAACCGTCTGATTTAGGTTATCCCGATACAGGATATGAGTTACCAGAGTTACGGGTACATGAAGAAGTCGTGAGTGTGGACAACTCCACTGCCGGCACCGACCGTGACGGACAGGTGAAAATGTTCCGTGAGGCTGCTCTAGGCCTTGCTGATGCAGCTAAGGAACGTCGGGACAACATGCAGGAAAAGATTGCCCGTGTGGTAAAGATTATCAATCGCCCGGAAAACAAAGACGACCATTTCCTTTTATGGCATGACTTGGAGGCTGAACGTGAGGCACTCTGCAAGGCAATTCCCGGATGTAAGGCTGTGTATGGCTCGCAAGATGATGAGGAAGCCGACAGAGTGATAGCGGATTTCAAAGACGGCCGTCTGAAATATCTGGCCGCCAAACCTGAAATGCTTGGTGAGGGTTTGAACTTCCAGTACCACTGCCACAAGGCAATCATGTTTATTGACTACCGTTTCAATGACAAGTTTCAGGCAATAGCCCGTATCTACCGGTTTATGCAGCAGCATCCCGTAGACCTTTACTTGGTGTATGCCGAAAGCGAAGGTGAAATATTCAAATCATTCATGCAGAAGTGGGCGCAGCACCGCCAGATGGTAGCCAAGATGACCGATATAGTCCGCAAGAACGGTTTGTTCGGCTTGCAGGCAGAGGAAAAGATGATGCGCTGGATGTTCGCCAGTCGGGAAGAGAAGTCCGGCAAACTGTGGAAAGCTATCAATAATGACAATGTACTTGAATGTCAGAAGATGGAAGATAATTCGGTAGACCTGATTGTAACCAGTATTCCGTTCTCCAACCACTACGAATATACGCCTACCTATAATGATTTCGGGCATAATGAAGACAACGGCAAGTTCTTTGAGCAGATGGACTATCTCACCCCGGAGCTTATGCGTATTTTAAAGCCCGGCCGGTTGGCCTGCATCCATGTAAAGGACCGTGTACTGTTCGGCAACGTTACGGGTGACGGTATGCCCACCATCGACCCGTTCAGCGAAATGACAGTGTTCCATTATCTGAAGCACGGGTTCCGCTACATGGGGCGTATTACAGTGGATACGGATGTGGTGAGGGAGAACAACCAGACTTATCGGCTTGGATATACAGAGATGTGCAAGGACGGTTCAAAGATGGGTATCGGTTGCCCGGAATATGTTCTTCTCTTCCGAAAGTTGCCTTCTGATACCTCACGAGCCTATGCTGATTTGCCGGTGACAAAGAATAAGAGTGAATACTCGCTTGCCCGTTGGCAGATAGATGCCCATGCAAGTTGGAAATCTTCTGGTAACTCTCTATTGAGCTGTGAGGACATGAAAGGAGCCGGAATAGATAAGATACGCCATCTGTTCAGGAACTACGAACGTGAACATATATATAACTACGAGGAACATGTATCATTCGCTGAAGAATTGGAAATATACGGAAAGCTGCCTAAAACATTTATGGCCGTTGACCCTGTAAGCAAGAAAGATTGGATATGGGATGATGTCACCCGTATGCGCACGCTCAATACCAAGCAGTCACAGAAGAAACGGCAGAACCACATCTGCCCTTTACAGCTCGATATCGTTGAAAGACTGATTGAACGGTATTCAAACAAGGGTGAGTTGGTGTTTGACCCCTTCGGAGGTATCGGCACAGTACCTTATTGTGCCATCAGACTGAAACGTAAGGGATTATCTACTGAACTAAATTATGACTATTGGAAAGACAGTCTTTCATATCTGTATGAGGCGGAGATGGAAGTTAGCGCACCCACATTGTTTGATTTGATGGACAGTGCCGTATGAACATCTATCATACAGAACCCAGATTCGACTGCGAGAAATTCGCTCCATGCGGGCGCATCTCCCTGCACAAATGCCGGAAGTACAAAGGCAGACTGGATGAATGCAGGGGATGTACGCTTGTACGCCGTAAAACTAAGACGGTTGCAGGTACGGAAGCCGGAAGAAAGGTTTGTCCACATTGCGGACGTTCCCTTCCGCTTCACCGGTTCTATAACAGGACTGTCAGATATGAGGATAAGGAATACCGATGTCTCACCTCCTGGTGCAAGATGTGTATGAGCGAAGTCGCAGCGGAAAGGAATCGTAATAATTAATTTAAAAATCTAATGAAAAACGTAACGAAAATAGCCAAGAAATCAGCCGGACTTAGCCAAAAATGTTCTGTATGTCCGATTATGAAAAGGTGTACTTTAGAGATCCATAGAGCTTGTTTTGACAGCTTTGTGGAGGGGTTCAAAAAAGATGTTAAAGCTACGGAAAAAGAAATGAATAAAAAATTCAAAGCGGAACAGAAATGAACAAGAAAGAGCAGCAAGCAATCGACTTTCTTCGCAGTATGGAACGTGACGATCTGCTATCACTCGGATTCTCCGGAGGTAAGGATAGTGTAGTTATACTTGACCTTGCTGAACGTGCAGGCATTAAGTATAATGCGATCTACGCTAACACCACAGTAGATCCACCGGGCACGATTAGCTTTATAAAGAAAAACTATCCGCAAGTGAGGATAATACACCCGGAAAAATCTTTTTTTCAGTTAATCGAAGAAAAAGGTTTCCCTTCCCGATTACGTAGGTTCTGTTGTGAGAAGCTGAAAGAGCGATACGGAATTGGTAAGCGAAGTATTGAAGGAATGAGAGCTTCCGAGAGCAGGAACCGAAGAGATTATGAGCCGGAGCAGTGTGATACAAGAAAATGGATGAAAGGAGCGAAGCATATTCTTCCTATTCTCACATGGTCGGAAGAAGATGTTTGGAATTACATTCGTGAACGCGGTTTACCGTATTCAAAGTATTACGACGCTCCGTATAACCTTTCTCGGCATGGTTGTGTAGGTTGTCCGCTCTGCAATTACAGGCAGATGCAGTTGGAGTTTAAGATGTTTCCCGGATATGCAAAACGAGTGATTGTAGCCGTTGAAAGATATATGAACACTCACCCCAATAATTTCCTTTCTCGCAATTTTGCAGATGAATATGAAGCTTTCTATTACTACATTAATGAGATATCTATTGCGGATTTTCAGGAACAAAAGAAAGGGTTGTTTAGATTTAGCTCAAGGGAAGTTATCAAAAGAGAAATTTTAAATCAATTAACGTAAAACAATATAGAAAGGAATTAATATGAAAAGTCAATTTATTCAAGACGTAGAGGCATTTGCTAAAGAAATGGCAGTACGCCTACCTAAGACTCATGAAGGTGGAATTATAATAATGGCTACCGATAACAATGACATAGCGAAGTGTATTATAGCCAGACCATCGCATCTAAAAGAATTAGTTGAGCACATGCTAACTGATGAAAAAATACAAAGCGATATTTTGGAAATCATATCAGAATACGATAGTGAATAACCCTCAAAACAGGAACAGAAATGAAAAAGACTTTTAAACAATGAGCTAAACAGGATAAAGATTTGGATGTTTTTTGTGCCCAGGTGATTATATTGACGAAAGGTTATACAACTACATAGCGGATATCATACCTCCTGCATATTGCTCAAGAGACCTTATGCAAAGATGCGATGCCATTAAAAATGAAGGCGATGTATTATATTACATCACAGTGTACAGAACCGATGATAATCAGTACTTATATCTCGGTGTTTTACCAGAATTTAAACAGATTAGAAAATAGTAATTATTGCATGGACATAATGATTCTATTCTGAGACAACCTATGAGTATCTGTTGAAACACATACAAAACATTTTTTTGTGTCGTTAGTACTCAAGTGCCCCACAGAATGATTATCTTTAAATAATATCCCTTCCCTGTTAGTATAAGCAGATAGAATCCTAATGGATATACTATTGATATCTAAGTCTTTAAAATCTGGTAATCGATAAGATATCGTTATGCTTTTTTGCCCTTTTTCAAAAAGGGTAAATGGAGTTATCCCATCACAAATGGATGCATGGTTTTCCTTACTATAATGTCCCAGACTATTTGTATCTAATAAAATAGATGCATTGGTGATAGTAGCAGTTTGATTTCCTATGTTTGTATAAAGAAGACAAACTTTTAATTCGTTATTTTCAATTAGAGCACCAGATATAGTTAAAGCAATCCCTTCCGTTTTCTTAAAATATTGTCTATAGCAATTATAGACAGTAACCGATACAGCGATGATAGATAAAAATAAAGATACAATATCCATAATTACGAGTTTTTGCAAACTTACTAATAAAAACTAACATTCTAATAATAAAATGCAAAAGAATAAGTGGAATAAAGAAGAAAGGAGAATAACCATGACCGAAGAACTTGTAACATTAGAAACAGCGGAACTGTTGAAAGAGAAAGGATTTTCAGGAAGAAAATATATTATAGATGTTTCCACTTTGCCCCATTGTTACAAATTTTTATCCGTTCCTCCGCAATCCATCGCTCAAAAGTGGTTACGTGAAACTAAGAACCTGCATATCGAAATACCCTATATGTATGGAAATTATTGGATATATGATATATTAACAATTCCGAATCACGACTTAGTAGGATTGTCTAACAGACCTATTATCCATTATAATACCTACGAAGAAGCACTTGAAGCAGGATTACAGGAAGCATTAAAACTTATATGATTATGAAAACAATATTATTTACAATTATATGTATTATCGCCCTATTATGGGTTGGAGATCTCACAATTACATTTAAGCCGTTTTCTATATCACTTCCCGGTTGGTATAAGCCTGTAGGTATCCTTCTATTTTTTCTGTCAATGACGATATATACTATAGGGGAATATACTAGATGCTATAAACAGGGTTTCGATGATGGGATAAAAAAATGTGTTGAAATACTTAAAAAGAAAAATCCATGAGCAAACTATACAAAGTAACCATTTTCGGGGAATCATTCTTAATCGGATGGTTCCCTTTTTCTTCACGCTGGTATAACAAGCTAAAGATAATCAAATGATAGTACGTCATTTTATAAGAGTTCCGGTTGGAAGTACTGTCTATTGCGACAATCAGCCGGTTAAAATACTGGAGAAAGGATATGCCCTTGCTCTATGTGATGTTAATGGGAAACGGGTATATATCACCTGCTATGATTTGGAAAAGAAACCATTCGTCAGCACGAATGGGGAAGAATGAAAAAGAGCCAACCCACGCACGACCATGAATCAGCTCTTCCTTACACGATTATGATGCAAATATACTATTTACTTTTAAAATAATCGTGTTATGGAACTGGATTTTAACAAAATAATTCGCCTTAAAAAGATTAGAATTGAGAAATCAGAACTTTCAGAAGAAGAAAATACCTTAGCTTCACCGATTTTGAGAGATAAAAGCCTTATTAGGGATATCTATAAAATCTTCGTTGAGCTATTGAATAGCAGAAGTCTTCCCCCTTGTATTGATAGTGTTACCCAGCGGAAGAAGTTCATCTTCATTATCCTGTACCTGTTTTCTCCAAGTTCGCTTGCCGGTGGGAAAATGACAGCAGGGCTACGTGAGGAGATGTCAAGAGTATTGGGGATTCAGTCCAAGAGTACAATTTCCGACAATTGTGCTGATGTCGTATTTCTGTATCAGAACTATGGGGATTTCAGTGGAGATATAGAGTATCTTTACACCGAAATCGTAAATCGGTTGAAATTCAAAGGGCTAATCAATTAATGAGCCGGAGTTTAGTGCTCCGGCTTTAGCTTTCGGGATACATCCAAATAATTGGAGCAATATCGAATGGTGCATATGTAATCCAATGCTTTGCTAATATCTGCTTTTCTTCTTCTGTCGTTTGTGAAGACCATTTATTTATGCATTTCTCTACTCGTAAATCATCATAAATAGTGATATTTGTTGGTTTATATTTTCCTCTGCGAAATTCGTTCACAAAATTCTGCATTGTAATTTTATCTTTATTAACCCCTAAATACAAAACATTGTAATTGTCAACAATCATATTACTTGATTGACTAATAATTTGATAATTATATATATCACTCTCATTTAACTCGCTACATGATAATTTATATGAGTTGTTTGTTCTATTTATTTGGTAGAATTTTATGTTTTTTCTTTTTAGTTTGTTTATGATTAAATTCCGTTCTTCTAAACCAATATTTAAGCCAAAATAAATACCTGTAACAATTTCTTGGGAATAGTGTTTTATTCCTGATTCAAGAAATACTAACCTAATCTCATTTTCATATTCCCATGCCAATGATTTTGTACCAAATACTTTTTTTTGGATGCCAAAAATATCATTAAAGTCTTCTTTTACAATAGTTGGCATATTTTGTTTCTAATATCAAAGTCGGGATAAGAACTTTGTAACATCTTATCTAAATCATACTCAATACAAAAACCTTTATGTGAATTTGCATAATGTGCCCACATTAATTCATGAGACGGAAATAATTCTTCTTGTTGCAGCATCCCCAAAGAATATATGCCAACATCAAGTGGGTTAATAGAATTATAGAAAGTCGTTTTATCAGAATCTTTCATCTGTAAATCAAAAGAACATTCAAATGGGTCATTCAATTCTTTAAATTTTGCAGCATAAAATTCATTTTTTAGTAAGGATTCGGTATCTCTTCTCCTTTTCCCTTTCTCATTAAATAAGTTGGCTCTATATTTATAAACTTTCATTATTCTATTTTTGTCTTTTTTTTACGTTCTAATTCTCCCTTCCTGATTATGCAAACAGCATTTTCATAAGGTTCCTCCGTCTTTTGCCAGTAGTTCAGAAGTGACTGTCGGGCAATTCCGAGTTCTTGACTTGTATAGTTATCATACATAGCCGATGGCGAACCGAAGTATCTGTGTAGCCCAGTCGCCTTTATTTCCAAATGTATTACTCCTTTTGCTTCCATGATGCAAAAATACTTATTTATTAGTATGTATTATAAATAATACTCTATTTTATGATTTATTAACGCATAAATAGTATTTTGTATTATAAATGATACTATCTTTGCATCATTAGAAACGAAGTAATAACAATTAAAAGATAGAAGATATGAATATTATCAGTTATAAGAAAGGTGAGAACGAAGGTGCATTGTTCATTCATGACGAAAAGAACTATTCAGCTTGCACAGCGGTAGAAAGCAGCAAGCGTTTCAAGACGCTCAAAGGCGCAATCGCATGGTTGAATGCAAGAGGTTATAAAGAAGTATAAGTAACAATTAAAAGATATAAAGCAATGAAAGCAACAAGTTACATGAAGCAGCATAAGGCAAATGAGTTCTACGTAAAGAAGGTAAGAGGTTATTATATGGTAATAGATGGCTATGATATGAGCATGGCTTCTTTAGAAGATACAGAAGAAGCTGCTAACAAGATGGCAGCAGAACTGAATGCAATGAGAAATAATAGACTGAATATAGCATAAGTTTAACCAGCAGGGCTTTCGCCCTGCGCAATGTAGAAGATTATGAAGCGATATTACTTTGAGTTGTTAGATAGCGATTACAATGATTTAGGCGCATTGATACCCGATGGTAGTAGTAAGCAGTCGGCTATCAACCGAGCAAAAAGATGGATGGTTGCCAACGGCATAAAGTCAGCCCAGCTTAGTGTTAATAGCATGATTACAGATAACATTCTGCAAATTATAGATATAGAAATTGAATAGTTTAATCCGGTAATATAGAAGATTATGAACGTAAATGAAGTTACAGTAGGTTTGAGATATAGAGTATCAGGTGATTTGTCTAATGGTCGTCATTCAGACGGTACGCCACGCATATCGCACGATGATGTAGTAAGAGTAGTGAAAAGAATCACAGATACTCACGTTGTTTTAGAATGTGGACGTATGTTTATCATTAATGATAACCTCAAAATAGAGAAATTCTAAGTTTAATTCGGTAGCCTTCGGGCTACCACAATACGCACGATTATGAAAGCGGATTTAGTTTTAGTTATCAGTCCCGAATCCCCATTGATGAAGCAACTGGGCAAAGTATTGGGTAAGTTATGTTCTATGTACGACTTTACCACCATAGAGAGGGGTGAAAAGTACATCACCATACAGCATGATGAAACTGGGCTTGTAGTGGCTTATACGAGTGAAGAAAGATTGAATGTGAAACATTAAATATTGATTATTATGGGTGAAATAGCAGATAGTTTAATTAGTGGTGAATTTGATTGCATCACAGGTGAGTATTTAGGTGAAGCGGTTGGCTATCCAAGAACGCTTGCTTATGGCAGACATGAATACATGCCACCAGTTGAAAAGAAGCCTACCAGCAAGGCAAATGTTTGTATAACTAACATGTGTAAGGACAGAGGTTTCAGTAACCGTGAAAAGATTGAATTAGTAGCCAAATTCTTGTATAGCAAAGGTTATAAACAATTGCCTAACCTATCCCATCAGTATAAAATCATTCACAGCCAGTACAAGAATGATTTTAAAAAGTTTTTGGTTGAACAAGTAAAGCAAAGAAAGGATGAATAATATATTCACAATATGCTATTCAGAAGAAGAAGCAAATGAAATAGGCCACTTCATTTTGAGTAGAGGATACGAGGGGGTTCAAAATGATAGCTATAGATATTGTCGTGAAGCGATTTGGTGGGCTTTCAAAGAAGCCAAAAGGCATCATTCAAATTGCATCTACGTTGGCGTTGCAGGTTGCCAAATGACTGTATCAAAATCAAAGCGAGGTCTTAGACGAAATGGTCTTAAATACATAGAGAAAAGGCGAATGTTTTACAAATTACTAAGTAAGTATTGATAAATAATTATGAACTCAATTAACGACGAAAGAGGTTGCAGCGTATGTCAACCCGGTAAAGAAAACTATTGCACTTACACTACCAAATTGAAAGGTAAGAGAGTAAGAATGTACCAATATGACTATCGCACTGAAAGTGGCGAACTGTTTGCTTGTTGTGCACCTACCTTAGAGGCGTGTAGAGAAAGACGGGATAAATGGCTTAGTTCACGACAATAAACCGATTGTCGTGTATAACGATTGAAGATATTTCGTTATCTTTGGTTGTGGTAGTACCTTTGGGGTACAACCTTTTATGGTATAATTTTTTATAACGATATAGTAATATGAAGATTAGTTATAATGGGCAAGAGATAGAAGCGTATTCGCTTGTAATGACAAAAGAAAATGCCTTGGCTATTTTAAATGGCAAAAAAGACATAGAAACACGTATGCTTAGTACAAAATACGAAAAAATGTTCACGGATTTTGCGCAAGTTGACGAGAATGAGAAATTAAGAAAATCGGGGCATGAAGATGAATGCAAGCCTGTCTTAAGAACTGATATAGAGGCTATCCATTTTTATAGTACTGGTGCACCATGGACACTTGATGTTGCCATTGATGAAATTGGTATAGGTGAAGTAACAGAAGAAGGTATAAAATTCATGCACGATGAATTTGATTTTCACGATTTTGATGAACAATTAAAAGAGTTCAAGAAGAATCCACCGAAAGAGCTACCATTATTTTACTATTTACATATTTGTGAAATCATAAGTCATTCAGGTTTGAAATAATATAAGCCATTTCGGTGGCTTTGTTTGTTGGTAAAAAGATTGTTTAATTAAAAAATTAAGATTATGCCAGAAACGTATGCAACGGATGCAAGTGGTCGAAAGTATCGTACTCGAAAAGATTATGAAGCAGGTCGTTTTCAGTCTACCGGTAGAAATGCAGCTCAAAGAGCAAGAATTAACCGCCGTATAGGAGGCAGAGTTGTCTAATGAAGAAAGCGATAGATATAATTAAAGCTGTCGCAAAGAAGACTGACAGGGTTATATTGTTTCACTCGGCATCGGGCAAGGACAGTATAGCCCTTTTAGACCTAATATCACCTTATTTCAAAGAGATCGTTTGCGTCTATATGTATGTCGTTAAAGACTTATCTCACATTAATCGGTATATAAATTACGCTTGTAAGAAGTACCCTAATATGAAATATATTCAAATTCCGCACTTTGCTCTTTATTCATACAGGCGCATTGGATATATGGGATGTGTCAAAAATGAGAAGCAAAAGTTGTACAATATGGCTCAACTTACCGATATAGTAAGGGAGAAATATAATATTGAATGGGCTTTCTTTGGTTTCAAGCAATCTGATTCGATGAATCGACGTTTAATGTTACGCACATACGATATGAATGGAATCAATGAAGCACAAAAGAAGTGCTATCCATTATCGGAATATCGGAATAAAGATGTATTGGAGTACATTAGTCGAAAAAGTCTAATCAACCCCGAATCATACGGAGGGAAACATCAGTCATCTGGTACTGACATAACGGATATTAATTACTTGTTATTTCTTCGTTATAAATATCCATGTGATTTAAAAAAAGTTATAAATGAATATCCATTGGTAGAACGGAAATTGTTTGAATATGACTATGAAAGAATTAAAACAAAGTGAAACAAGGGTTATAAAACGCTTCCAAATAAACCTTAATCCGATTAATCCTAAAAGGCATTCGGACGAGAAGGTAAAACTGCAAAAGAAAAATTTGCAGAAAGTTGGTTTTCTTGGTGGTATTGTATGGAATGAGAAATCAGGAAATCTGATTGACGGGCATCGGAGAATTAAAGCAATGGATTTGTATTACAAATATGATGGTACTCCAAGCACTGATTATGACGTAAAGGTAGAGGTTGTGAATTTAGATGATAAAGTTGAAAAGGAACAGCTTACATATATGGCAGTAGGGAATACAAAACCTGATATAGACCTTATAGCTGGTTATATCTCTGATATAGATTATACGGATGTTGGATTGGATATTGGAGAACTCAACGATATTCTTTCTATAAATACAGCTATTCCTCCTTTGTCTGATTCTTTGGATGATTTATTATCCTCTGTATCATCGTTTGATGAAATAGAAACTCAGCCTACGGATGAAAAAACATACGAGGAGAAAAAAGAACACATGAAAGCTGTTAAGCAGCAAGTAAGAGATTCGGCAATAGAAAGACAACAAAACGAGGAGGCGTATATAATGCTGTCGTTTTCTTCTTATGAAGCTAAGGAAGATTTTTGCGATTTGCTTGGTATTAGTACAG
>NZ_JBCOCI010000043.1:0-39872 GCF_040929485.1 Phocaeicola sp. RTP21198st1_B8_RTP21198_201120
GAAGTACCATCTATCTGATCATTTTCATGCCGTACCAAATTTGTGTCATAGAATTTATCCAATTTTTCAATTTGCAACATAAATTCCTCATCTGAAGAACTAGGATCCAAACCGATACCAGCACGAGTAACCTTTGAAGCGTCATAAGCTTTACTATCAGGATTAAAAACATCATAATCCTGTCCTGCTTTTGTTTCGGTATACACAGATGGCTTCACCGCTAAGAACATGCCATGACGACGTTTTCCATTCAGAGGCTCCACGCCTAGTCGGGTACATGTTCCAAAATCATCATTCCACAACATCCAACGACGCATATCATCAAAGCGTTTTCCTTCATAAGCCAATTCTATCTGACGCTCATACAATATAGCAGAAAACAACTTATCACGATCTGCTTTTAACTCAGCAACCGCCAATCCACAATCACCTGTATAACCTACTCTTTCACGAATATCCTTCAACAATTCAACAGCATCATCTTTCTTACCAATACCACAAGCCGATTCGGCTAAATTCAAAACGACCTCGGCAAAACGAATTTCCATATATGGAGTAGCACTTAAATTGAATTTATTTGCATTATCCCATTGTGCCTCAGGATTTGTACGTTTACGCACAAATATACCAGAATTGACATCCCCTGAATATTGAGCAGAATTACCAGGTTTCCCACTTTCAAAAGAATCTTCATCTTTATACCATTGATAATTCCACAATGTATAACCATTGTCCATCTTATAAGGCCAAACTACTCCATTAAAAGCAAACGTACGGTAAAAACGAGGATCCCTGTTCTTATAGAATTTCAGTTCATCATATTCAAATACACTTTCCCCCGGTTTCTTACCATCTGCCATTGGAAACAAATCAACCATTTCAGCTGTAGCGGCCATTCCACCACCTCCTAAGAGCTCTTTAGGACGAGCCATCTGCTCCCAACTATTGTTCTTTTTATAATCATTAGTCAAAGTATTGAACAAAGTGACCATTACCGCCTCACTACTTTGAATCTGGCAGAACATTTTTTCCCAGTTTTCAGCACGGTTGCCTTTTCCATCAGCCAATCCAAATCCATTCTGGATTAACAAATCATAAGCAGCTTTATTAGCATCATAAGCAGCCTGCCATCTTACCTGATCATCATTACGATTGAATAGTGGGCTAGCATAGGCTAATAATAAACGTCCCTTTAACGCTGCTGCCGCACCTGAAGTGATACGTCCCCAATTACTATTGTCCCATTTTCCTGGTAACATGGCTATGGCCTTATCCAAATCTTCGCAAATGAAATCAATACAATCAGCCGTTGAACTACGCTGCACTTCCAGTTCATCTTTAGAAGATCCATCACCTAAAATAGCATTTTGAGCCGTAGTTACAATAGGAACTCCACCATACATCATAACCAACCGAGTATAAATCCAAGCCCGCCAAAAATAAATCTGTCCTTTCAACTTGTTTCTATCTGCCTCTCCTAATGCCCCTTTGTCAATATTATCCAGAAAAATATTACATTCACGTATACGTGACCATGGTCCATCCGTATTTTTATTATAAAAATAGTCAGGAACATTCGAACTCAAAATTTCAGCCAACTGAGTAAAAGTAGTAGAACCTGCGTATTCTTCTGTCGATTGAGAAAAAGCATCGGCACGTCCTGTACAAGGGTTAGAATGACCAACTCCCGATGCAGTTGTTGGCAAACAAAGACCATAAACAAAATCAACTTTTCCAGTAGCTAATGCTATATCATCATAGATTTCTTCATTAAAACCATTATAATCTTTTTTATCTTGCAGAAACTGGTCACTACATGAAGTCATAGCAGCCAATGCCATTGCAAAAAAAGCATATCTCAATATCTTTTTCATATTTTTAATCAGAATGAAATATTAACACCTAACGAAACATTTCTCAAAGTAGGATAAGCCCCATACACACTCAACGGATCACAAAAATTCTCCGGATACGGATTAAAGAAACTTAATAAATTAGTACCAGTCAAAGTAAAACGGCATCCCTCAATATTTATCTTCTTCACCCAATCGGATGGTAATTTATACCCTATCGTCAATGTCTTTAAAGTCATACGTAATGAATTGACCCTCCAAAAATTAGAAGTTTCATTATTCACAGAAAAGCCCATATTAGGATATTTGGCATCAAGATTCTGATATGCAACAATATTACCTTGATCATCAACTACATCTTCCGGAACAAACACATCATTCCAAAATACAGGAGCATTTATATAATTCAGTTTCTTAGTACTCATATCTCTTGCAGCAGACGGTATTTCAGCCCATCCACCCCACGAGGCACTAAGTTGTGCACTTAAACTTAAACCTTTCCAGTCACCACCAAAGTTTAAGCTAAATCCATAAGGATTACTATTTTTCTTACTCAAACGTATTCTATCGTTTGAATCAATAATACCATCAGCTGCCTCCCAACTTCCATCAGGATTCTGTTTACCTCTAACATCACGATAAATCAACATACCGGGCTTTATTTGTTCAGGATTCAGTCCCATATATTTTGTGACATTATTTTTTGTCACAAACTCATCAATCTCTTGTTGGGTACGGAACATACCTATACAATCGTATCCCCACTTACCCATATCAGTCGGACCACCTTTATATATATCACCCAGACCTATAATATCCGGCCAATCGTGTTTACGGTATTTAGTACCTGTAAATGCTGTATTCAATTTTACAAAATAGTTAATATCACCTACTCTATCTCTCCATCCAAAAGAAAGTTCCACGCCATAAGCATCTATGGCATCATAATTTTCAGCTGCCAATGCGCCACCAATGGTCACAGGAACCAATCCGTCTCTTTGAACTAACATTTCTGTATTCTTATCCAAATACGCATCTAAACCAAATGACAATCTACCATTCAAAAATCTAGTATCAATACCGAAATTGAATTTATAACTTTTATCCCAATGAACATCAGCATTAGGAGCCGCACCCATTTTCAATCCCATACCTACAGGGTTTTGCTCATTTGTACCAAAAACAGCTCCTTTATTTGCCTGATATGAGTAATTCTGACGCCACAACCATGCTTTAGTGTTATCCTTACCTAGCATACCTACCGAACCTCTGACTTTCAAATATTCAAGCCATTGTATTTTTTCTTTAAACCAATTTTCTTCAGATACCACCCAACCCAATGATAAAGAAGGGAATACCCCCCAGTAATTACTAGGTGCAAATTTAGTAGAGGCATCTGAACGAACAAGGAATTCCATCATATAACGATCATTATATGAATAGTTCACACGCCCAATATAAGACAACAATCCAGACTCAGAACGTTCTGTCAATCCATCCATTTTGCCTGTTGCCGTATTCCATTCACCATTATTTACTTCTAACGGATCTTCCCTATAATAGCGTACATACTCATAATTCCTTTCTGAGCGTTCAACAGAAAACAAAGCTCCTATCGTATGTTTGCCAAAAGTACGATTATAGTTTGCAACAAAGTTCAACTGGTAGCTATCCGTACGATTCATGGTCCTCCAAATCTGATTTCCATTTTTAACTGTTGTTTCTTGCAAATTAGATTCATTAGTCAAATCATCACCTATATATAAGTGATTACCTGATCCCCCACGTGTTTTGAAAGAATAAGCAGTATATTTGGAACCGACACGACTATTTTTATCTGTACTTATACTTTTAGAATAAGACATTTTCAGTTTAAGTCCTTTCAGTGTTTTATTCCAGTCAAAGTCATATTCCACAGAAGCATTCAAACGCATATTTTGAGGATCATTCTTTGATATATTACCTAACTCTTCTAATGCATAATAATTATATTGCTGGATGTTATTTTGCTGACTGTTGGAAAATCCATAACGTAATAACGGCAAGCCATCTATATATGCCGGAATATAGCGAGGTGTCAATAATAATGTATTATAGTCATTTTCATCGTTTTCCCCTCCGACCTTATTAAAGGTCTTTTCATTTTTTCCATAATCTCCCGAAGCTTGCAAACCTACTTTAAAATGAGATGCCAGTTTAACATCCACACCAGCACGATAATTCCAACGTTCATAGTCCAAGGTTCCCAAATTACCACTTTGAGTATAATATGAAACACCAGCAAAATAAGTTGCTTTTTGTGTTCCACCACTTAAATTAAGATTATGCTTCATACTAAAAGCACCTTTCCAAGCATCATCCAACCAATCATAATTTATATTACGCATCGCTTCTAACTCGTCAGCTTGGAAAAGGTCTGTTTTATGATTTTTTATCTCATCATTGCCATTAGCAGCAGCAATAGCATTATAGAACAATCCATAATGATATGAATCCATCATTTTGGGACGAGCTATTTCATCATTATAGCCAAATTGCCCACTATAGGATATACGAGGATCACCTTCTTTGCCACGCTTGGTTTTCACCAATATGGCACCTTGTCCACCACGAGCACCATAAACAGAAGCTGCAGCATCTTTCAATACTGATATATTTTCCACCTCACTAGGATCCAAGTTATTAAATGTTGTTGCATCCACAATAAAATCATCAACAACATAAATAGGATTTGTATCTCCACCATCTTTAGACAAAGTCATTGGCTGACGAATCGATAAACTAGCAGCAGCACCAGGACGAGTCTGGCCACCACTAACACTCAAACCTGTCACCATGCCTTGTAAAGCCGCTCCCAAATTTCCTACTGGCAAATCTTCTATTTCTTTTGGATTTACAGTAGAGATTGCACCAGTAACATTTTTAGCCTTTTGAGTACCGTAACCAACAATGACCACCTCATCCAGAATTTTGGAATCTTCCTTCAGCACCACTCTAAAGTCTTTTCCTTGTTTCGGAGCAATCGTTTGCGGCACATACCCCACAAATGAAATGACAACCTTCTTGCCCGAAGGGACTTGCAAAGCAAATTTTCCGTCAAAATCAGTAATGGTACCGTTTGTAGTTCCTTCCACCACCACACTGGCACCAATCACCGGTTCACCAGTTTCATCAACCACCTGTCCGGTGACAGTTTTAGTCTGTTGCACCGACTGGGATATAGGGAATCCTGTCTCAGCGGATACTCCCTGAACAGAAACTCCTGTCAGAAACAGACTGAGACAGACCACTTGTGTCAAGTTGCCAATCTTGTCCAGCTTCTGAAGAAATGCATTTTCATTCTCCATAGAATCTTTTTTAAAATTAAAATATTATCTTATTTTTCTTGTTGAAATATCTGTTTCAGATAAGCGACATTCGTCCCGAAGTTTTTCTTTACATTCCGGACTTCATCCTTATTCCGTGACCGTTCAATGACCAGCCATCCGCTCCACCCCATCTTATCAAGGGTATGCTTTACGGCATTCATATCCAGACGGGTATTATAAGGAAGAGTAACCCCGTCTGTATCCGTACAATGTATCTGACAAATCCGATCCTTTCCCAGTTTTTTCAACTCTTTACAGAGGTCGCGTCCATTTTCCAACGCATTTTGAAAACTATAATAAATCTTTATACCTTTCGAATTAATTTCTTTCAACAGTTTTATATCCTCTCCAGCGTCCAAAGAAGTACGGATACCTATCACTACTCCATCTTTCACTGCCATTTCTCCCACTTCGTGCAAACGGCTTACCAACTCCTGACGTGCATCACCCGCTACTGTCCAGTCCTCTTTTATACCACCTAATGGAAGGAAAGCTACTTGGGCCCCCATCACCTTCATCGTATTCAAACAATCCTGCACTAAAGCTTTATAATTATGATGAGTCAAGAAAGATTGTCCAAAGAATCCGGACATCGCCACAGAAGGAACTTCAATATGTTGTTCCTGTGCTGTTTCTTTAAATAATTTACAGAAATGGGGTTGGTGGAACTTATTATCAAAAGTATCCCGTTTTCCCAAGCCTCCCATGTCCATTTCTATGCCATCACCTCCTAGTTCCTTCATTAATTGAAAAGAACCGATCTTCTGGCGTTTTAGCATCATCCAGTCACACGCAGCTATTTTATAGCGTTGTTTTCCCTCTGAATTCTGTGCTCCCAAAGGCAGTAACATAAACAGGAGCATAATTAAACTGATAATTTTTTTCACATTCATCATAATCTAGTTATTGTTTAGAATTAAGACGAATCACAAAAAAGTATGTAATCACTAAATCTTAATAAAGTCCAAAAATAATTTAGTGAATAAACAAGACAATCCCGCAAACACAATGCTCGCTTGCATCTGTTTACGGGATTCCTGCTTTATAAGATCAAGAAATCAACTTTTACGCCATTCATTCATATATTCCCTCGGAGTCTGATCATATTTTTTACGAAAACATTTACTGAAATAACCGGAATCCTTGAAGCCTACGGCAAAAGCTATTTCTGAAATACTCATATCCGAATTTTTAATCAACTCTATTGATTTATTCAGACGAATTTCTTTCACTAAATCCACCGGAGCAAACCCGGTCAGACTCTTTAACTTCTTAAAGAAAGCCGAGCGACTCAGCCCGATAGTTGATGCTATAGTATCTATATTAAAATCACTATTATCCAAATTCTCTTCTATAACCTGATGAATCTTTTCAATGAACTGCACATCTTTCTTCACTAGGAACTGTTCGTATGTATCCTGTTCCTCCTTATGTTCTTCGGGCTGCTGCCATACACGTTCACGGAACAATTTACGTTCATTCAGCAACTGTTCGATACGTGCCACCAAATAGTCTTTGCTGAAAGGTTTGATGATATAGGCATTCGCTCCCATGCTTATCGCTTTGGTCTTCGCTTCATCATTACCTTTCGCCGTCAGGATAATCACCGGAATATGACTGATTTGGAAATCTTTACGGATGCGTTGCAACATCTCTATTCCATCCATATTCGGCATCATCTGGTCGGTGACTACCATGTCGGGATGATAGAGATGTACTTTCTTCAGCCCCTCCACACCATCATTGGCCATATAAATATTGAATTTATCTTCCAATTGCAACTTCAACATATTACATAAATCCTTATTATCTTCTACAATCAGCACGGTAGGCAAAGACGAATCGACAGGCTGTTCTTTCTCCTCCTCGCTTTCCTTGCCGGCAGAAGCAGAAACAGATTCAGTTTCAGGAACACTCACCGTTTCCCCGCCCATATAAAAATCGACTTCCGACGGTTTGTAATGCTCCTTACCCAGTTGCAATTCAATGGTAAAGACTGCCCCTTTCCCTTCAGGGCTCTCTGCATAGATTTCCCCATGATGCAGACTGATAATTTCCTTAGATAAAGCCAATCCGATGCCCGTTCCCTGATAATAAGCGCCACGTGCATTGTCAGCCTGCGAGAAACGCTCGAAGATTTCGGAAAGCTTGCTTTGGGGAATACCCACACCGCTATCTTCCACCCGTACATAACAATGCTTGTCATCATCCGACACTCCCATCGTGACATAAATATTCCCCCCGGCAGGAGTGAACTTGAACGCATTGGAGATTATGTTGCGGATCACGATGGCCACTTTCTCCTTATCCGCCCATACCATGATATCCTCACCGGCCAGCTGGAACGTGAAGCTGACTTCATTTTCTTCGGCCATCACCCTGAATTCTTTCTCAAAAGAGTCTACCATCTCATTCAGGTTGAACAACGACACATGCAGACGCATTTTTCCGTTCTGTATTTTACGGAAATCCAATATCTGATTGACCAGTTGCAGCATCTGTTTGGTATTCTTTTCCATCAGATCCACGTATTGCATTCCTTTCTGAGATAGTTTTTCTTTCTCTTTCAACTCCTGAATAGGCCCTTGGATCAGAGTCAGCGGAGTACGCAACTCATGCGAGATATTGGTAAAGAACTTGATTTTCAATTCGGACAATTTTTGTTCGATATACACATCATTTTTCACCTTAATCATGAAAAGAGATAATTTTATAGCCACCAGCAATAAGGCTACAGCTATAATCATATAGATAACATACGCCCACCAACTGGCCCACCAAGGCGGCAGAATGACAACGGTCAACTCACGGAAAGATTCCAAACCGGGATTTGCCTCATCCAGTGTCTGTACTCTGAAAAGATACTTGCCGGGAGGAACATTGGTATAGGACGCTATACGGTTCTTCCCGTTATAGTGCCATTCTTTTTCATATCCTTCCAAAATATATTTGTAAGACACACGGTTCTGATTATTATAGTTCAACGCCGCAAACTCTAAAGTAAACATGGACTGGTTATGATTCAATGTAATCCTGTCTGTATAGGTAATGGACCGGTCAATAATAGGATGGTCCGTATAGCTGCGTATGTCCCGGTTTGATATCTGACATCCTACAATAAATGTGTTATAATCAAATCTTTGCGTTTCCAGTTTATCGGGAGAAAAGGTCAAGATACCCTCTTTACACCCCAGCCAAAGTTCCCCGTCCAGCGTTTTCAATGTGGTGCTTTCTTCCATCACAACCGGGGGAAAGCCATCGTATTTGTCATAGTTACGCACCTGGCTTGTCGCCCTGTCAAAACAAGAGAGTCCTTTTTCCGTAGCAAGCCAAAGGAAACCGTTATCATCTTCTATAATAGACATCACCACATCATTATTCAATCCGTCTTCCCAGCCATACGATTTAAATGAAAGCTTATGCGTTTCCTCATCATATCCCGACAATTTGCTCAATCCTCCACCAAACACGCATACCCATATCTGAGAGAACTCGTCTTTATAAAGCGCGTACACATCGCTATCGGCATAATTTACCCGGTTGGCACCACGGTAGGTTTCAAAATCAATCTGCTCCACTGAGGCAAAGTTGTTTTTAAAAGACATCAGCCCGTCCATCGTACCTACCCACATACGCCCGTCATTATCCTCTATCATATTCCTCACTTCCATATAAAGGCCATACGTAGGATAATTCTTGAATCCGTTATATTTATTCTTAAAAGTGACTTCCCCATTTTCCTCACAAAGCAGATTCAATCCTCCGTCCAAAGTACCCACCCAGATACGTTTCTTTTCATCCTGATAAGTGAAATACACATCATTCCCGCTGATTGACGACAAATCAGACAAATTATGCAGATAACGTTTAAAACGGAAACCACCTGCAGTTTTCTCATCAGGAACAGCTTTCACCAATCCGTCGCCTTTGGTAGAGAACCAAAGGTTTCCTTTGTCGTCTTCCATGATGTGATATACATTACCTATATGCTCGTCACCTGTCGAAAAAACATGTTTGGTTACACCGTTCCGGTCCATCCGATAAACACTCTGCCAACGGGTGCCCACCCAGATATCGCCACTTTTTGATTGGAAAAGGGCTCTTACCCCTGTCGCATAATTTTCCTGACCGACTGATTGCGGAGACAACGAAAGCAGATTGAATTGCTTCTTGGGGAAATTCATGCAATACACCCCTTCATCGGCAGAGGAAAGCCACAATACCCCGTCATTATCCAACATCAGATGATAAAACTGCTGATTTGCCCTATCATTAGAAAGTTGTTTCAATTTATTGATATAAACCATCTCCGC
This sequence comes from Phocaeicola sp. RTP21198st1_B8_RTP21198_201120, assembly GCF_040929485.1. Lineage (NCBI taxonomy): Bacteria > Pseudomonadati > Bacteroidota > Bacteroidia > Bacteroidales > Bacteroidaceae > Phocaeicola > Phocaeicola sp. RTP21198st1_B8_RTP21198_201120. Next base: position 9,535 of record NZ_JBCOCI010000043.1, read on the forward strand.
ATGTTCCCTGTCGAACAACCAGGCCTCTCCTGCCGGAGACAGGAAAAAAAGCCCTCTTTCGCCGGCATCTTCCGAATACAGGGTGGTTATCTTGCCGAACATGGTAAACGGAAACCGTTTTGCAGTATGGTTCAACGGATCATAATAAATCAGCGCCTTCTCATTTTCGTGAAACCATATTTTATCATACTGGTCTATGAATGCATGAGTTACCATAGCGTCATTCATTTCAGTATTTATCTTTTGCAACCTGCGCTCAGCCAAATCATATTCGTATGTGCCTTGTCCGGCCACACTGAGATAGACATAACCTGCCGGAGTAACCAGCAAATTGCTGATCGCACCTTTTATTTCGGAAAGTACATACCGGTTTACCAAACCGGTCCTCACATCGATACTGTAAAAAATACCCGCACGATCTCCGACCCATACCTTCCTGCCATCCTCAAAAAAACTGGTAAAACTATCCTTGTCACCGGAATTAATCTTACTGGTTATAAAATCGGCAGGCCGGGATGCCAATTCCGATCCTTTATGCACGGCGGCTACCTTATAATCAGTTCCTATCCAACTGATATATTCCTCCGTCTCACACAGGACATGGTGTTTCAGTGTATAATCATGCTTGTTTATCTCGTTCCGAGAGTCGAACAGAATCTTGATAGTTACCTGCCCTTTTTCATCTACCCCGGCCAATAACAGATTTTTATCTTTAGTCAGCAACAACACATCCCCCTCGGCCGTATTTTGTAATTTTATCACCTGGATATTCTCCGAATAGTTCTTCATGTCATCATAAACAGCATGAAAACATTCGGTCACTTTATTGAAGACATATAACTTACGGTCAATGGTCTTTACCCATATATACCCGTTTTTATCCTCGACTATGCGCTGGATCTTACGTGGCGGCACATCCGAATCGTGCTCCTGTTTATTGAATGTTTTAAACTTCACTCCATCGAAACAACATAAGCCATACCAGGTTCCGAACCAGATAAAGCCATCTCTGTCTTTCAAGGTACAGTTTACCGTATTATTAGGAAGCCCTTGATCTACAGAATAATGTTCCACAATCATATTCACATTATATGACCACAGAGGAAAGCTTGTCAGGCAACAAAGTATAATAAGTATATATTTCTTCATAAGTATTTAGTTTTCTTCAAACCGAGGTCAAAGATAAGAAAAAAATCCGTTGGTACTTAAATTGAAATTAGTTAAATACCAATTATTGGTTAGATTGGAACGAGATAAATCCGCGTTCTATCTATATTACTTCTCCGTACCGAATTCAGTTTGCTGTCTCTCCACCTCCATCAATACTTTTTGCCTTTCCTCTTCTGTCAGCACAACTTTCCCCGCCATTCTTTCTGTTCTAACAGGGCTTCCGGCTAGTCCTGCTCCGGCTGATTGGGCATCCGTCTCCTCCTCCGTATAACAGAAAGGCAGTTCTGACGGAATACTTTCTAATTCTATTTCCGTAGCAACCGGCGCATTCGTTCCTTCAAACTGCACATGGGCCTTCACCTTTATTTTGCCGGGCTTGCGGGTAGAACGGATCAAGACGGGAGCAGAGCCAAACTCCACCGTGCGCGGATTGGCATTGATAGAGGCATCCCCTATAATTCGTCCTTCACCTTCTACAGTAAATACGATATTTTCTTTGGCCAGACGGCGCACATTACCGCTATCATCCGTCACTTCGGCCACCACTACGATAAAATCCGAACCGTCTGCCACCAATTGTTTTCCTTCCGTATCCACATACATACGCAACTTCGTGCTGCGACGTGACGGCATCCGCTTATAAGTGCAAACCACTTTACCGTCTATAATTCCCTCTGCCACCATATTTACTTTCTGCCAGTTTTTTTGCTTATAACTATACTCGCGTGCTTCCCAGAAATCCCATACATCCTTGAATATCACCGGGGCATTAGGCATATGTCCCTGCGCATGAACTACCGGAAGCGTCCAGCTCTCAGTATCGTCATAGACAGAGAGACGAACCGAATCACAATTACTGAACACCACCACATCGGCATCCGAGAAAGGAGACATCTCATGGGCGATAAACACCATAGGGCCACATTCCGCTACAGGATGCTTCAATGTCGCGGCAGACTGGCTGCGAAAAGCATAATAAGCGTATTTAGGCTGCCGGAACGCATCATAAATGCCCCCGAAATACGGATCGGGATGATACCCCCGCTGATGATCAAAAGGATGCCATTGCGCCCCACCGATAAACTGTCCTGTAGTGCGGTACATTTCATCATAACTCTTTGATAATGACAACGCCTGCACCAGCAACGGGCGTTCCCCCCAGCTACGGCTGGCACGGTTATTATTATTATGTGCATACCAGTCATCCACATTCTCGCCAAACTCACGAGTAAAAATACATTGTTCCGGACGGTCTGCCTTCTCATCATCTCCCGGCCATCCGTACACCACATCATAGTTTTCCGCCACTCCTTTCGAATGAACATCGGCTGCCGCTACAGGGCGTCCGGGATAAGGAAACTCCTCCCGTGTAATCCGTAATGCCTCCAGTGCGAAATCGCGCGGATAAGGCGTTTCATTCAAAATAGGCTCCCACATCAGCACACTGGGATGATTGCGGTCCCGGCGTATCATCTCACGGGTATTCCGATGTACCAGCTTTGCGAACTCCGGATTTTTATTCCAATATTGCCATCCCGGAGTAGCCACAATAACAAACAGCCCCATTTCGTCACAAGCATCCATGAATGCCGGATCTTGCGGATAATGAGCTACACGGATAATGGTACATCCTGCATCACGCAAGCGTTTGGCATCCCTCCACTGCTGGCTGTTGGGCAGCGCATTACCCACGTATGCAAAATCCTGATGACGGTTCGCGCCGACCAATTGACCAAAAGGCTTGCCATTCAACCAAAAGCCATCCTTACCTTTAAATTCCGCTTTGCGGATCCCCACACGTGTCACTCCCCCATCCAAAACTTCATGTCCGGCTTTGACACGAGATTGTATCCTATACAAATAAGGCGAATCAGGAGACCATAACTTAGGATTGCGAACTGCAAACTGTTGCCGCACCGTCTTCGATTCCCCTGCTTGCAGTTTCACCTGTTGCGAAATCCGTTTTACGGGAACATCGCCGGCATCCGCCAAAACCGTCTCCACGGCTACGGTACGCGTCCGCTTTCCACTGTTATGTACTTCCGTATCCACATACACTTCCGCTTTTTTCCCGCTTATATTGTCAAAATGCACAAAAACTCCGCCTCCGGCCACCTTATCGGCCTCCAAGGCATCTGTAATAGCTACACTTGATTTTCCTATCATCCACACATCCCGGTAAATTCCTCCATGATAAGCGAAATCCAAGGTATATTGACGTTTTCCCGGAGGAAAATTCTTATCATCACTATTATCCGTCATCACCGCCAGCAAGCAACTGTCTCCGGGCTGTACCCCCTGTTCCGTCAGTTGCACAGTGAAAGGAAGGTATCCTCCCAAGTGCTCTTGTACCCTCTTGCCATTTAAATAAATTACCTGTTTTCCCATAGCTCCCTCAAAATGAAGCGACACCTCTTTTCCTTTCATATCTTGAGGAATCACAAAATGTTTCCGGTACCATGCCACACCCTGATAGTTACGGCAACCGCTTGCCTCGGCAGGCATCAGTTCCACAGTATGCGGAGCAGACACTACTTGCCAGGATGTATCATCAAAACGTACGGCTTCCGCGCCTTTTATGTCTCCACGATGAAAGCGCCATCCGGGATTGAAATTATATACTATTCTTCCGCTACCGGATAAAGGGATGAATCCGGCTACAGAAGTTTCCATTTGAGCTTGTGCCAACACAGGCAACAGGCACACAAGTAAAATAAACAGTTTCTTCATAATTATTACACTATCTGGGAAAAGAGACGGACCGGCTGTCCGTTTGTACCCGTTCCTTTTGAAAAAAGGTCTTGTTGTTTTTGAAAAAGATCCAGACATTTAAAAAAAAGGTCCTGATGTTTGGCGTCAAAGACAAGGTTCTTTTAAAAAAACGTCAAGGTCTTTTTATACAAAGAACAGGTCTTTGGAAGGGAATGACAAGGTCTTTTCACAAGGCCTTCCAAGGCTCAAGGCTCAAAGGCTCACCTAAGCGGTATTTAAGCCCAAAACAAGCTTCAAGAAACCCATACATATACTGATTTTCAATTTATTACAATAAAAAGACGAAAACAAGACTATATTCTGAAAAATAAATGAATAATATAATGACACCCAGGCACACACGGATACATCCGACATTTACCGGAAAGCAAAATGTATAAATAAAAGAAATTTCTATTGACATCATCACTTGGTCATTCCGGGCATCGTGAAAAATCCGGAAGCACCCCATATCCATTGATCCGGCCTATTATGAATCAAACCCGGCAAAAAAACAAGCCTGGTCAAACCAAACACAAATTCCATAAAACGACAGACAAAGTCAAGACAATCCTGAACTTCCCAAAGACCAAAGAATAATATTCAATCCGCACGTCTTGTTTTAGTAAACAATCTGTAAAACAAACATTTACACATCTACCAAGGTTTAAAATACCGCATAAGTGAGCCTTGAGCCTTGTGAGCCCTGGAAACGCATCGGACCGACTCTTTTTCTTTGCAGAAATACACCCGATTTATACGATAAACCCATACCTTTTTTATACCTTTGCCCCCCAAAAGAAAACAACAAACATGGAACTATTCAATAAAATGATTGCCGCAGCCCTGAAGGTTTCCGTACATCAAGTAGACAATACATTATCTCTACTGGGCGGGGGAGCTACCATCCCTTTCATAAGCCGATACCGGAAAGAGGCAACCGGAGGGCTGGACGAAGTACAAATAGGCGAAATTAAAGACAGAAATGACAAGTTGTGTGAACTGGCCAAACGAAAAGAAACCATTCTTTCTACCATAGAAGAACAAGGCAAACTAACAGAAGAATTGCGCAAACGCATTGAACAAAGTTGGGATGCCACCGAAGTGGAAGACATATATCTGCCCTATAAGCCGAAACGTAAGACCCGCGCCGAAGCGGCACGGCAAAAAGGACTGGAACCGCTTGCCACCTTACTGTTATTGCAACGCGAAAACCATCTGGACAGCCGTCTCCCCGCTTTTGTGAAAGGAGATGTGAAAGACGAAGAGGATGCACTGAAAGGCGCGCGCGACATCATAGCCGAACAAGTGAGCGAGGACGAGCGTGCCCGCAACCAACTGCGCAACCTATTTTCCCGACAAGCCGTCATCACCTCCAAAGTGGTGAAAGGCAAAGAGGAAGAAGCCGCCAAATACCGCGATTATTTCGATTTCAGCGAACCTTTGAAACGCTGTTCCTCCCACCGTCTGCTGGCTATCCGCCGGGGAGAGTCGGAAGGCCTGTTGAAAGTAAGTATAAGCCCCGATGACGAAGAGTGCGCCGGACGGCTGGAACAAATGTATGTCCGTGGCAACAATGAATGCAGCCGCCAGGTAGGCGAGGCAGTACGTGATGCGTACAAGCGGCTTCTGAAGCCTTCCATCGAAACCGAATTTTCAGCCTTGAGCAAGGAGAAAGCCGACGAGGAGGCAATCCGCGTCTTCGCCGGAAACCTGAGACAGCTTCTGCTGGCTCCCCCTTTAGGACAGAAACGGGTCATGGGAGTTGATCCCGGCTACCGTACCGGATGTAAAATAGTCTGTCTGGATGCCCAAGGCTCTTTGCTGCACAATGAAACCATTTATCCGCATCCGCCCAAGAGTGAATACTCACAGGCAGCCCGCAGCATCGTGAAATTGGTAGAACAATATCAGATAGAGGCAATCGCCATAGGTAATGGCACCGCCAGCCGTGAGACAGAACAATTCATCACTTCACAACGCTATGACCGTGAATTGCAAGTATTTGTAGTAAGCGAGGACGGAGCATCCATTTACTCGGCCTCGAAAACCGCCCGAGACGAGTTCCCTGAATACGACGTGACCGTGCGTGGAGCCGTATCCATAGGCCGCCGATTGATGGATCCGCTGGCCGAACTGGTGAAAATAGACGCCAAATCTATCGGAGTGGGACAATACCAGCATGATGTGGACCAGACTTTATTGAAGAAATCATTGGACCAGACGGTGGAAAGTTGTGTGAACCTGGTAGGTGTGAACCTCAATACCGCCAGCCGTCATCTGCTGACTTATATATCGGGGCTAGGTCCTGCCTTGGCTCAAAACATTGTGGATTACCGCACCGAGAACGGGCCCTTCAGTTCACGCAAGGAGTTATTGAAAGTACCCCGGATGGGAGCGAAAGCGTTTGAACAATGCGCAGGGTTCCTGCGTATCCCACAAGCGAAGAATCCGCTGGACAACTCGGCCGTGCATCCCGAAAGCTATCCCATAGTGGAGCAGATAGCCAAAGACCTGAGCTGCACCGTGGACGAACTGATAAAGAGCAAAGAACTACGCAGCCGGATTGATATCAAGAAGTATGTCACCCCGACAGTGGGGCTTCCCACCCTGACAGACATCATACAGGAATTGGACAAGCCGGGACGCGACCCACGGCAACAAATCCAAGTTTTTGAATTTGACAAGAATGTAAAGACCATAGAGGATTTGACTGAAGGAATGGAACTGCCCGGCATTGTGAACAATATTACCAACTTCGGTTGCTTTGTAGATATAGGAATCAAAGAGAAGGGTCTGGTGCACGTATCACAACTGGCCGACAAATTTGTGAGCGACCCCACCACCGTAGTCAGCATCCATCAGCATGTACGGGTGAAAGTGATGAGCATAGACCTAGAGCGCAAGCGCATCCAGCTCACTATGAAAGGATTGAATCAATAATTGCAACAAGGTAAAAAAGAATATGGAAGAAGATATAGAAACCTGCGGCTGGTTCGTTTTTTATAAGGATCAGCTGCTGATAGAGAAAAAGAACGGAATGTACACCATACCTTTCGGAACAGAGCCTCCCATGCCTGTTCCGGTGGGAAGCACTATCCACACCATCGGAGAGATAGAGGGACACACTGCCAAAACTTTCTCCGTACACGCCCCGGTGCCCGGCTGCGAAAATGACCGCCACCTGATGATGGATCTCCGGAGTTCATACGACGTATTGCCTTGGGAAGAGTACAATGTGGGTGGCAAAGCCTTCCAGATACTGAATTGGGACAAGAACAGCCGCTATTGCCCCATGTGCGGCGTGCCTACCGTACAGATTTCTCCAATTGCTAAAAAATGCCCCCAATGTCGTCAGGAAATTTATCCGCGCATCTCTCCTGCCATCATTGTATTGATACGCCGGGGAGACAGCATACTGCTGGTTCACGCCCGCAACTTCCGGGGAACTTTCAACGGTTTGGTAGCCGGCTTTCTTGAACCGGGCGAGACTTTGGAGGAGTGTGTGTACCGCGAGGTACTGGAAGAAACAGGACTCCATATCAAAAACCTGAAATATTTCGGCAGCCAGCCGTGGCCTTATCCCAGCGGAATCATGATAGGCTTCACCGCCGATTATGAAAGCGGAAACATCAAATTACAACAAGAAGAACTGAATGCCGGCGCTTTCTATACCAAAGACAATTTGCCAGAGATACCCAAAAAGCTGAGTCTGGCAAGAAAATTGATTGATGCGTGGCTGGAGGAAAAGAATCATTTATAGAACGAGATGAGTCATGTTCCATCCATAAATACCTATTTATCGCTTGCAGAACTTAAAAATGTACTATCTTTGCAATATGGAATGGTTAAATAGCTTATTTTTTGAACACACGCCTTTACAGGCGGTTGTAATCCTCTCGATTATCATTGCTGTGGGGCTCGGTTTAGGTAAGATCCACCTGTTTGGCATTTCATTGGGAGTTACCTTCGTCTTTTTTGCCGGTATTCTGGCCGGACACTTGGGATTCTCAATCGACTCGAATATGCTGAATTACGCCGAGAGTTTCGGTCTTGTGCTTTTTGTATACGAACTAGGATTGCAGGTAGGTCCCGGCTTTTTCAGTTCATTCCGTAAAGGCGGTGTACAGCTCAATATGCTGGGCATGGGCGTTATTCTGACAGGTACGGTCATGACGGTGCTTTTCAGCAAACTGGGAGACATACCGATGAGCGATATGGTAGGCATCCTTTGTGGAGCCACCACCAATACTCCCGCTTTGGGGGCCGCCCAACAGACTTTAAAACAAATGGGGGAACCCGCCAGTGGCGCAGCGTTAAGTTGCGCCGTAACCTATCCGCTGGGAGTGGTAGGTGTTATTCTGGCCATGTTGCTGGTACGCAAATTATTTGTTCGTCCCTCAGATATCGACATTCACGAACACGAGGACACCAATCAGACATTCATTGCCACCTTCAAAGTGCACAATCCCGCCATTTTCAATAAAAGCATAAAAGAAGTAGCTTTATTAAGCTATCCTAAATTTGTTATCTCCCGTTTATGGCGGGAAGGCACGGTAAGTATCCCCACTTCAGAAAAAATCCTGAAAGAGAATGACCGTCTGCTGGTTATCACCACCGAAAAGGACGCTCCCTCGCTCACGATTCTTTTCGGCGAACAGGAAAGCCAGGATTGGAATAAAGAAGACATCGACTGGAATGCCATAGACAGCCAATTGATTTCCAAACATATCGTTATCAGCCGCCCCGAAATAAACGGGAAAAAACTAGGCTCTTTACGTCTGCGCAACAGCTATGGCATCAACATCAGCCGTGTGATGCGCAGCGGGGTACAACTACTTGCCACACCGGGGCTGATCCTCCAACTGGGCGACCGGCTGACCGTGGTGGGAGAAGCCAAAGCCATAGAGAATGTGGAAAAAGTATTAGGCAATGCGGTTAAAACGCTGAAGGATCCTAATCTTGCCGCCATTTTTATAGGTATTGTACTGGGATTGATACTAGGCTCCATCCCTATCGCCATCCCCGGCATCAGCACTCCCGTTAAATTAGGCCTGGCAGGCGGACCTATCGTAGTAGGAATTCTTATCGGATGCTTTGGTCCCCGTTTCCACCTCATCACTTATACCACCCGGAGTGCCAACCTGATGCTGCGCGGTATCGGGTTATCTCTCTATCTGGCTTGCCTGGGACTAGATGCAGGTGCACATTTCTTCGAGACAGTGATGCGCCCCGAAGGAGCCATCTGGATAGCTATAGGCTTCGCCATCACCTTTATCCCGGTAGTCATCATGGCATTAGTGGCCCTCCGCATGACCCGCCTCGACTTCGGAAGCACCTGTGGTATGCTGTGTGGAAGCATGGCAAACCCTATGGCATTGAACTATGCCAATGACACGTTACCCGGTGATAATCCGGCGGTGAGTTATGCCACCGTATATCCGCTGTCCATGTTCAGCCGGGTCATTATAGCCCAATTAATACTCATGTTTTTTATATAATTTCCAGCCATGAACGCTTATAATTCAATCACCCCGGAAACCATACAGAAAGATATGCGATACCTGCAACTGCTGTCGCATAGTTTCCCCACTATAGCCGATGCCAGTACGGAAATAATCAACCTGGAAGCTATTCTGAATCTGCCTAAAGGTACAGAACATTTCCTTGCCGACCTGCACGGAGAGTACGAGGCATTCCAGCATGTATTGCGGAATGCTTCCGGGGCCATCAAAAGAAAAGTAAATGAAATATTCGGGAATACCCTGCGCGAGAACGAAAAAAAAGAACTATGTACGCTGATTTATTATCCGGAACAAAAACTGGATCTGGTAAAAGCAGTGGAAACGGACCTGGACGACTGGTATGTCATCACGTTGAACCAGTTGGTACGTGTATGCCAGAATGTATCCTCCAAATACACCCGTTCCAAAGTGCGGAAATCACTTCCCAAAGAATTCTCGTATATCATTCAGGAATTGTTGCACGAAAACTCAATGGTTCCCAACAAGCAGGCGTATATTAACGTCATCATCAGCACCATCATTTCTACCCGCCGCGCCGATGACTTTATCATTGCTTTATGCAACCTCATCCAACGGCTCACCATAGACACACTGCATGTGCTGGGTGATATATTCGACCGTGGTCCCGCCCCCCACCGCATTATGGACATATTATGCGATTATCATAATTTCGATGTACAATGGGGAAACCATGACATTTTATGGATGGGAGCCGCAGCCGGCAACGACTGCTGTATGGCAAACGTGCTACGCCTGGCCATGCGTTATGGCAACCTTGCCGCCTTGGAGGATGGATATGGCATCAACCTTCTGCCTTTGGCCACCTTTGCCATGGAAACATACGCAGACGATCCCTGCACCCTATTCGGACCGAAAGTAGAGAAAGAAGACTGTACTTACAATGCCAAGACACTGCGCATGATAGGCCAGATGCACAAAGCAATCAGTGTTATCCAGTTCAAGCTGGAAGCAGAGATTATCAGGCGCCGCCCCGATTTCGAGATGGACGACCGTATGCTGCTACACCGTATAGATTTTGAGCGTAAGACTATCACAATGCCCAATGGAAAAGAATATGAACTGAAAGACAGCTTTCTTCCTACGGTAAATCCTGCCGATCCTTATAAGCTGACAGACGAAGAACGGGAGATTATGAACAAACTCCATCGTTCGTTTGTCAGCAGTGAGAAATTGAAAAAACATATCCGCTGCCTGTTCCGTTACGGATGTATGTACACGGTGAGCAACTCAAATCTGCTGTTCCACGCCTCCATACCCCTGAATGCCGACGGTACGCTGAAAGATGTGTCCATAGCCGGAAAAATGTACAAAGGAAAAGCCTTGCTGGAAAAGGTAGGGCACTTGATCCGTACCGCCTTCTTCGCTGAGGAAGACAACGAGGACAGACCCTTTGCCGTAGACTATGTATGGTACTTGTGGTGTGGCAAAGACTCCCCTGCTTTCGACAAAGACAAAATGGCTACTTTTGAACGTTACTTTTTAAAAGAGAAAGAGTTACACAAGGAAGTAAAAGGTCACTATTACAGCCTGCGCAATGAAGAAAAAGTATGTGATATGCTGCTGGACGAGTTCGGAGTGATAGGAACACACCGCCATATCATCAACGGACATGTACCCGTAAAAACCATCCAAGGTGAGAATCCGATAAAAGCAAACGGCAAGATGATGGTCATAGACGGAGGATTCTCTAAAGCGTATCATTCGGAAACCGGAATTGCCGGATATACACTGGTATACCATTCGCGCGGATTCCAACTGGTACAGCACGAACCGTTCACCTCAATGCAAAAAGCCATTGAAGAAGGGCAGGATATCAAATCGAGCACCCAGATAGTAGAAATGAGCACCCAACGCATGATGGTAAAGGACACTGACAAAGGACGGGAACTGGTGACACAGATTAACGATTTAAAGAAATTGCTGGTGGCTTACCGGACAGGACTTATCAAGGAGAAATCTATATAAAAGATTATCCGCAATCATACCACCGGATAATAAAGAAGGTTTATTGCCCTATGATTGCGGATACAAAAATTAAAGCCCGTATCAGACTCACGTCTACCGGGCTTTTGGATTACCGAACAAAAATATCGTTATACAATCTTGTTCATCGCCGAATCGGGAAAAACCACCGTCGGCTTGAACGATTTAGCTTCCTCAAAATCCATCATGGCGTATGACATGATAATCACAATGTCACCCACCTGTACCTTCCTGGCAGCAGCCCCATTCAGACAAATACATCCCGAACCGCGCTCACCCTTAATAATATAAGTTTCAAACCTCTCGCCGTTATTATTATCCACAATGTGCACTTTCTCACCGGCAATCATGTTGGCGGCATCCATCAAGTCCTCGTCAATCGTAATACTACCCATGTAGTTCAAATTGGCTTCCGTTACACGGACACAATGCAGTTTCGATTTTAATACCTCAATCATCATAATTCTAATGGTTAACGATCACTATCCCTTATATTTTATATTATCTATCAAACGTACCTCTCCGCAAAATACCGTAATGCAACCTACTGCATAATCCGTATCTTCCCAATCCGTTATTTTCTGAAGCGTAGTGCCATCTACTATTTCAAAATATTCCAAACGCAAACCCGGAGCGGCAGCAATCGCATCCTCTACAAACTTCTGAGTCTCAGCGACCGGATGAGATTTTGCAAAAGTACAACTTTTAAATAAAGTTTGCGAAATATTCAGCGCATACTCTCTTTCCACCGCAGAAAGCCGTGCATTGCGGCTGCTCAATGCCAGCCCGTCTTCCTCACGCACAATAGGACAACCTACAATTTCCAGTCCGTTGAACCCTATCTGTTTCACCATTTCACGAATAATAGCCAATTGCTGGAAGTCTTTCTCGCCGAAATAAGCACGGGTAGGGTTTACAATCATAAACAGCTTGCTCACTATCTGGCATACTCCATTAAAATGTCCTGGACGGAAACGGCCTTCCATCACTGTGTCCAGCGGCGCATAACTGAACTGCCGGGTATCAGGCTCAGGATAAATCTCTTCTACAGACGGAGCAAAAACAAAAGCCGCTCCTACTTTTTCCAACAATTCACAATCGGCATCCAATGTACGCGGATATTTTGCCAAGTCATTTTTGTCGTTAAACTGGGTAGGATTTACAAAATCACTTACCACCACTACATCATTTTCTGCAACAGCACGTTTCACCAACGAAGCGTGTCCGGCATGGAGTGCACCCATTGTAGGCACCAGACCTATTGTCTTTCCCTCACTGCGCAGGGCATCCAGCTCTGACTGAAGCTCTTTGATTGTTTGAACTAACTTCATCTTTTTATCTCTTTTGTTTGAGTAGTTTCATTTAAAACGGCTGCAAAGTAAACCATTATTTGGGAGATAACGAAGAAAAAAAGAATTTTAATTAATGATGAGTGGTTAGTAATAAGTGGTTAATACCTTGCAGATATGACGCAATAAGCCCTCTTCAGCTACCGGCCAGCCACTTGTTCTTTCCCATTTTTCACCTAATTCCGCAAGGCATTGACCATTAACCGCCAATCACTAACCACTAATTACCAGCCACTTAACATATCATAAGGAATTATTATTCCTCGTTTCTTGCCACTCTCATCTATTTTTTTATATCTTTGCAAAATGATTATGAGCAACAAAAAGTTAAGATGAAGGCAAATAAAGTTTTATTTATTACACAAGAGATTACCCCTTACGTTCCCGAATCCGAAATGGCAAACATGGGAAGATTTCTTCCTCAGGCTATTCAGGAAAAAGGCAGAGAAATCAGAACTTTTATGCCAAAATGGGGCAATGTCAATGAGCGCAGAAACCAATTACACGAAGTCATCCGCCTGTCCGGCATGAATTTAATCATAGACGATACGGACCATCCGCTGATTATCAAGGTAGCATCTATCCAAGCTGCACGTATGCAGGTTTACTTCATTGACAATGACGACTATTTCCAGCACCGCCAAATGGTAGCTGACGAAAATGGTGTAGAATACAAAGACAATGACGAACGTGCTATTTTTTATGCACGCGGCGTATTGGAAACGGTAAAGAAATTACGCTGGTGTCCGGACATTATCCATTGTCAAGGGTGGATGAGTGCATTTGTGCCCCTTTATATTAAGAAGGCTTATCAAGATGAGCCGTCATTCAGAGACTCAAAAGTAGTATTTTCGGTGTTTGAGGATGAATTCAAATCGAACTGCGAAGGTAATCTGACTGAAAAACTCATGCTGAAAGGCATTGAAAAGAATGATGTGGAAAGCATCGTCAAATCTCCGGCAAATTACGAGGAACTGTGCAAACTGGCCATTGCCTACTCTGATGGTGTGATACAAAACAGCGAGAAAGTGAATGAGAATGTCATGAAGTTCGCCCGTGAATCGGGTGTGCCTGTGCTCGACTATCAGCCTGCCGATACCTATGTAGATGCTTTCAATGAGTTCTATGACAAAGTATGGGAGTTTGAAAAGAAATAACTCACTAAGAATAATAAAGATGAAAATCAAATACTTATGCGCATTGTTGTTGGCAGCACTGATTTATAGTTGCGATGATTCAACAACCGGCATCGGGACTGATCTTATCCCCGGTGGAGATAAGATTCCGGCAAATACAGACAGTTATGAGTTTACCACCAAATCTCTGTTGGCCGACTCCGTTTATGCACGTACCAGTACTGCATATTTAGGACGATATACCGATGAGCAATTTGGAGAATTTACTGCCGATTTTATAGCACAGTTCACCTGTATGGACAACTTCAAATTTGAAGAAGAGCTGACCAAAGTCATCGGAGTAAATATAAGTCTGCAATACGGGTCTTTCTTTGGCGACTCACTGAATGCCATGCGCTTACAGGTTGACACATTGGACAAGGTTATTCCTGAAAAAGAACTAAGCACTTTTTATACCAGTGTGGATCCTAAAGATTATTACAACGAAAAAGGAAAGCCTATCGCTGTAAAAGCCTATTCGGCAGTAGGTCCGTCTACAAGCAAAGATGAAACTACAACCACAAGCAGCGGTGTCAAGCAAAGAACAATTATACAGACTATCAAATTGCCCAATTCATTAGGCGATCACATCTTCAACAAATACAAGGAGAACAAAGAGTATTTCAAGACTCCTGAAAGTTTTATCAAGAATGTATTAAAGGGAGTTTACATTCGCTGTACTCATGGCGACGGAACCATTTTATACATTGACAGTTTAAGCCTGAATCTTAATTTTGAAGCCCTGATAGAAAGTTCTTCCGGCAAGCGGGATTCGTTGGTTTACAAGTCCTATTTCTTTGGAGCAACCAAGGAAGTGATACAAGCCAACCACTTCAGTAACGGTAGCAGATTGGAAGAGTTAGCCCAAGATCCGGACCATACTTACCTCAAAAGTCCGGCAGGTATTTTTACAGAAGCGACTTTCCCCATTGCAGAGATTTACAATGAACATAAAAGAGATACGCTAAATGGTGTAAATGTATCGTTCACACGCTACAACGAGAAAGAGTCCAAATACAAAATGGGCATCCCCCAATATGTATTGATGGTCAGAAAGAAAGATATGTTCTCGTTCTTTGAAGAAAACAAGATTATCGATAACAAGACTTCTTTCTTAAGTTCATATAGCAGCAGTAACAATACATACACCTTTACCAACATCGCTCCCTTAATCACTTACTGCATTGAGGAACGGAAAAAAGGCATAACAGCAGCAGGTGGAGATCCTGAAAAGGAAGAAGACGGAAAAAAATGGGACGCTAAAAATCCGGACTGGAACAGAGTTGTCATCATACCTGTCAAAGCAGTATCCAATTCAAACAATGAAATAGTTGAAATATCCAACAGCTTAGGTATGGAAAGCGCTATGTTAAAAGGTGGAACGAATCCTGAGAATAAGCTGAAAATGCAAATCTTCTACACTACATTTTAAGACTTTTTTATTTAACCAAATAAAGAACAGGCGGCAACTACAGCAATATAGTTTCCGCCTGTTTAATTTACTCCACCGTAATCATACCACACCGGATGATAAATGGAAATTCATGGAACGCAAATATCCCATCAACACTTCACACCATGATTGAGAATGACCATAAAAACAGACTATATAAAATAAGCCGGCAAAATCCTTTTCACGGATCCTGCCGGCTTATTTATGTTTATGGGAATCCTCTATCCCCTAGAAAGGCAAATCATCCTTCTCGTCTGTCGCGGCAAAATCTACCGGTGCAGCGGGAGCAGCATTCATGGGAGGAAACGGAGCATCCAGCGCAACAGGTCCCTGGGCACCCACACGCTCTACTTTCCACGCACGGATACTGTTGAACCAACGCCCATTCCACTCGCGGGCATCCACATCAAAAAACACATTCAATTCTTCACCTGCCTGAATATTAAATTGCGCTATCTTATCTGCTCCAAATACGTCAAAACACATTTTTTTAGGATATTGATCATGCGTTTCAATTACGTATTCTTGTACTTTCCATTCATTTCCTGTCTTTGAAACTCCTCCTCTCGGTTCGAGGACTGCTATTACTTTTCCTGCTAATTCCATATTACGTTATTTAAATTCGCCACGAAAGTACACTTTTCCTTGCGAGTAAACTAATTTTTTCGCCATTTTTTGCGCTTGAACCATAATCTTTTCGTAACTTTGGCAGTTAAATGAATGTAGAGATATAGAATATAAATATAATAATATAAAACTATGAAGTTCATCGTTTCAAGTACTGGATTATTCAGTCATTTACAAGCTATTAGCCGAGTTATCAACTCTAAAAATTCGTTACCTATTCTTGATTGTTTTTTGATGGAACTAACTGACGGAACGCTGTCTCTCACTGCTTCTGACAGCGAAACGACCCTGTCCACTTCACTGGAAGTAAATGAAAGTGACGGTGACGGACGCTTTGCCGTTTCTTCAAAAACCATACTCGAAGCCCTGAAAGAAATACCCGAACAACCACTTACTTTCCTGGTAAATACTGAAAACCTGGAAATCACCGTACAATATCAGAATGGTAAATACAGCCTGATGGGACAAAATGCCGACGAATATCCACAAGCTCCCGCATTAGGCGCAAATGCGGTACACGTAACGATGGGCGCTCCGGTGATGCTGGCTGGTATCAACCGTTCTTTATTCGCTACTGCCGATGATGAGTTACGTCCGGTAATGAATGGTATTTATTTTGATATCACTACCGAAGACATCACTTTCGTAGCCTCAGACGGGCACAAATTAGTACGCAATAAAACATTTGTGGCACATGGCGATGAAAAAGCCGCTTTCATTCTGCCCAAGAAGCCGGCAACCCTGTTGAAGAACCTGTTACCGAAAGAACAAGGAGATGTGCAAATTGATTTTGACGACCGTAACGCTACGTTTACATTAGAAAACTACAGTATGATATGCCGTCTTATCGAAGGACGCTATCCAAACTATAACTCAGTAATTCCGCAGGATAATCCTCACAAGGCCACCATTGACCGCATGACGCTGATCAGTGCGCTCCGCCGTGTATCTGTATTCTCATCGCAAGCAAGCAGTTTGATAAAACTCCGCCTCAGTGAAAATCAGATCCAGATCTCCGCACAAGACATTGATTTCTCCACCTCAGCAGAAGAAACACTGACTTGCCAATATACAGGAAGTCCCATGAGCATCGGCTTTAAATCAACATTCCTGATTGATATTTTAAACAATATCTCAGCACAGGAAATACTTTTCGAACTGGCTGATCCTTCACGTGCGGGCGTTATTGTCCCTGTAGAGCAGGAAGAGAACGAAGACCTGCTGATGCTGCTGATGCCTATGATGCTGAACGACTAAAAACGACACGCCACCATGTGGTGGAAAAACAATATATAATACAAGCTGAAAATGAAATTGAACTTGAAGAATCCTATTGTTTTTTTCGATTTGGAAACAACGGGAACAAATATAAACACAGACAGAATAGTGGAAATATGCTATCTGAAGGTGTATCCAAACGGCAACGAAGAAACGAAGACCATGCGTATCAATCCGGAAATGCACATTCCCGAACAATCCTCTGCTATCCACGGTATTTATGACGCAGATGTGGCAGACTGCCCTACCTTCAAGGAAGTGGCAAAAGAGATAGCCCGGGACATTGAGGGATGTGACCTGGCCGGTTTCAATTCCAATCGTTTCGACATTCCGGTTTTGGCTGAGGAGTTCCTGCGCGCAGGAGTAGACATTGACATGATGAAACGAAAATTCATTGACGTGCAGGTAATTTATCACAAACTGGAACAGCGTACCCTGTCTGCCGCCTATAAATTCTATTGCGGCAAGAATCTGGAAGATGCCCATACAGCCGAAGCCGACACACGCGCCACATACGAAGTACTGAAATCCCAATTGGACCGCTATCCGGAAGAACTGCAAAATGATATGGCATTTCTAGCCGAATACTCAAGTTTCAACAAGAATGTAGATTTCGCCGGACGCATTGTTTATGATGACAAAGGCGTGGAAGTATTTAATTTTGGGAAATACAAAGGAATGTCTGTCAGCGAAGTGTTACAAAAAGATCCGGGCTACTACAGCTGGATACTGAACGGTGATTTTACGCTGAACACGAAAAACGTACTGACAAAAATCAGACTACGTGAATCGGGAATGATGAAATGAGTATGAAAGGAAAAAAAATCGTACTAGGTATAACCGGAAGTATAGCCGCCTATAAAGCGGCTATACTCATTCGCGGACTTATTAAGAAGGGAGCGGAAGTACAAGTTGTGATTACCCCCGCAGGCAAAGAATTCATCACACCTATCACTTTATCTGCATTAACAAGTAAACCTGTTATCAGCGAGTTTTTTGCTCAACGTGACGGAACATGGAACAGTCACGTTGATTTGGGACTATGGGCGGATGCCATGATTATCGCTCCGGCTACCGCATCCACTATTGGTAAAATGGCCAACGGAATAGCGGACAATATGCTGATCACGACTTATCTGTCAATGAAAGCTCCCGTATTCGTAGCTCCGGCAATGGATCTGGATATGTTCGCACACCCTTCCACCCGGAAGAATCTGGACACGCTCCGTTCTTACGGAAATCACATTATAGAACCGGCAGAAGGGGAGCTAGCAAGCCATCTGGTAGGAAAAGGCAGAATGGAAGAACCGGAAAAAATAGTGGAAATACTGGAAGCTTTCTTTGCCAAACAACAAGACATGGCCGGAAAGAAAGTAGTCATTACCGCCGGTCCAACTTACGAAAAAATAGATCCGGTACGCTTTATCGGCAATTATTCTTCAGGAAAAATGGGATTCGCACTTGCCGAAGAATGCGCTTCACGTGGAGCGGAAGTATCACTAATCAGCGGACCGGTAACGATTCAGGCCCATCACCCTAACATCCGCCGCATAGATGTGGAAAGTGCTGGAGAAATGTACGAAGCCGCCATCCGCGAGTTTCCTACAGCTTCGGCTGGCATCCTGTGTGCGGCAGTGGCCGACTTTACCCCGGAAACCGTATCCGGTCATAAAATCAAAAGAGAGAAAGATAATCTAATACTGCAACTGAAACCCACACAAGACATTGCCGCCGCACTGGGAAGCCAGAAAAAGGACGGACAAATATTAGTGGGATTTGCTTTGGAAACAAATGATGAAACAAAAAATGCACAAGGAAAACTGGAACGTAAGAACCTTGATTTCATTGTACTGAACTCATTGAACGACCAAGGAGCAGGGTTTCGTTGTGATACCAACAAAATAACGATTATAGACCGTCAAGGAGTAACTCCTTATCCGCTGAAAAGCAAACAGGAAGTAGCAAGAGATATTATTGACAGACTGGTAAATAATAAATAATTTCTTAATTTGCCACGTTGTCAATGTGCTAATTACCATGCGGAATACAGCGCAACAAATTAGCAAATTGACAAACCAGCAAATTATTAAAAAGGAGCAAGAATATGCTGCAATCTATCTATATACAAAATTATGCATTGATTGATACATTGGATATCAGTTTCACCCCCGGTTTCTCTGTCATCACCGGAGAGACCGGCGCCGGTAAATCGATTATTCTAGGCGCTATCGGCTTGTTACTGGGACAGCGGGCCGATATCAAAGCTATCAAGAAAGGCGCCAATAAATGTATTGTAGAAGCACGTTTCAACATCTCCGCCTATCAGATGGAGCCTTTCTTTACCCAAAGAGATTTGGAATATGATCCGAATGAATGTATTATCCGCCGCGAGTTATATGCATCGGGCAAAAGCCGCGCATTCATAAACGACACGCCGGCCTCATTGGCGCAGATGAAGGAACTGGGCGAGAAACTGATAGATGTACATAGCCAGCATCAAAACCTGTTGCTCAACAGTGAGGGATTCCAATTGAATGTATTGGATATCCTGGCACAAAATGACAACGAACTTTCAGCATACAAAAATATTTATACCGAGTACAAGAACGTATGCAAACAGCTGGCCGATTTCATAACACAAGCCGAGCAAAGCCGGAAGGATGAAGATTACATCCGGTTCCAACTGGAACAGCTGGATGATGCAAACCTTCAGGAAGGAGAACAAACCGAACTGGAACAGGAAGCCGAAACTTTGAGTCATGCCGAAGAAATAAAAGCGGGCTTGTACAAAGTGGACCAAATAATGTCTTCGGAAGATGCCAGCCTGTTGTCCGCTACCAAAGAATGTATGCAAACCCTGCATAACATAGCGAGAGTGTACACACGTGCCCAGGAATGGATAGGGCGTTTAGACAGTTGTTACATAGAGCTGAAAGATCTGTCGCATGAAATAGCAGGCGCACAGGAGGAAGTGGAGTTCAACCCCACCCGTCTGGATTATGTAAATGAACGCCTGAACTTAATCTACTCTCTGCAACAGAAACATCACGTACAAACAATAGAGGAATTGATAGCTGTGCAAACCGACTACCATGAGAAGCTGAACGCCATCACTTCTTTTGACGACCGTATAGCAGAACTTACCGCCCAAAAAGAAACGCTATATGACAAAGTGATAAAGCAAGCCGCTGTGCTGACAAAGCTCCGTTCCCAATCGGGTAAGAACATTGAGAAACAGATGCAAAGCCTGCTGGTTCCTCTCGGTATGCCCAATGTGCGCTTTGTGGTGGAACTGAATCCGCGCAAGGAACCGGACAGTAAAGGGATGGACAGTGTGACATTCCTGTTTTCGGCCAACAAGAATGGAACATTACAAAATGTAGCTTCCGTAGCATCGGGCGGTGAGATTGCCCGTGTCATGCTTTCGCTGAAAGCCATGATAGCCGGAGCTGTGAAACTGCCTACTATCATCTTTGATGAAATAGACACTGGAGTTTCCGGTTCCATCGCCGAGAAAATGGCACTCATCATGCAGGAAATGGGAAAACAAAACCGTCAGGTCATCAGTATCACCCATCTGCCCCAAATTGCAGCACGCGGCATCACTCATTATAAAGTATATAAGGAAGATACGGAAACAGGCACCAACAGCTACATCCGCCGCTTGACTGATGAAGAAAGAGTAAAAGAAATAGCCAATATGCTAAGTGGAGCTACCTTGACAGAGGCAGCCCTGAACAATGCAAAGGCGCTGATAAGTGGCTAGTGCCAAGTGATTTATGGACTGTCATATTGCAGACATTAATCACTTACCACTAACCACCTGTCACTAACCATTAACCACTAATTAGACATGTTAGAAAAGAATGAAATGATTTTCGGTGTACGCGCTGTTATTGAAGCCATACAAGCCGGAAGAGAGATAGATAAAGTATTGGTGAAGAAAGATATACAGAGCGAACTGTCCAAAGAACTGTTTGCCTGTTTGAAAAATACCCTCATCCCTGTTCAGCGTGTACCCGTGGAGCGTATTAACCGTATCACCCGGAAAAACCATCAGGGAGTTGTAGCATTCATCTCCTCTGTCACCTACCAGAAAACAGAAAATCTGGTACCTTTCTTGTTTGAAGAAGGAAAAACACCCTTATTCGTCATGCTGGATGGAATTACCGATGTACGTAACTTCGGAGCCATTGCCCGTACCTGCGAATGTGCCGGTGCAGATGCCATTATTATTCCCTCGAAAAACAGTGTCAGTGTCAATGCTGACGCAATGAAAACATCCGCAGGAGCTCTGCACACTCTTCCCGTATGTCGCGAACAAAGTTTGACTAATACCATCAAGTATCTGAAAGACTGCGGATTCAAGATTGTAGCAGCTACGGAAAAAGGGGATTATGATTACACCAAAGCAAACTATAAAGACCCTGTATGTATCATTATGGGAGCCGAGGACACAGGTGTTCCCTACGAGCACCTTTCTCTGTGCGATGAATGGATCAAAATACCGTTAATGGGTAAAATAGAATCACTGAACGTATCGGTTGCCGCAGGTATTCTGATTTATGAAGCTGTAAAACAACGCGGCTTCACAGAAGACAAGACGGCATCCGCTTTATAAAATACCGTATCATCGTTAACAAACAATTAACTATATCATGAAGAAAGTACTTTTGATATTGGCATGCGGCATAGCTACCCAGCTAAGCTATGCACAAGCAACCCCAAAGTGGGCCGACAAAGCTAAAAAAGCCGTTTTTTCCATCGTTACATACGATAAAGATAACAAAATCAAGAATACAGGAAATGGATTCTATATCAATGAAAATGGAACGGCATTATCTGATTACACCCTGTTTGAAGGAGCCGAACGCGCAGTAATCATTAACGCGGACAGTAAAGAATTACCTGTATTGCGTATCTTGGGAGCCAACTCCATGTATGACATCGTAAAATTTAATACTGAAGCCGATAAAAAGACCATAGCATTAAAATCGGCATCACAGCCGGCATCAGTAGGTGAAACAGTCTATCTGCTGCCCTACTCGACTCAAAAAGCGGCAACCTGCCAGACAGGGACCGTCACCAAAGTAGACACCATTGGCGACAAGGCATATTATTATACACTGGCAATGACAACCAACGAAAAAACCGTAAGTTGCCCTATTATGAATGCCAATGGAGAAGTATTAGGTTTAATCCAAAAAAACGCATCGGATGAGGCCAAGGAAAGTTATGCCATCGGAGCTACATACGGTGCCTCACTGAGCATTACCGCCCTTTCTTTGAACGACATGTCACTGAATAAAATCGGCATCAAAAAAGGACTGCCCGAAACAGAAGACCAAGCACTGGTGTACCTGTTCATGGCATCTTCACAACAAAATCAGAACGAATATATCACCACATTAAACGATTTTCTGGAACAATATCCCAACAGCGCAGACGGATATATACGCCGTGCCACTACTTATATGGGATTTAGTGATGATGAACACAACGCTTTGGCAGATGCTGACCTGAAGAAAGCACTGGAAGTGACTACCAACAAGAGTGAGACGCAATATAATATCGCTAAATTAATTTATTCGTACATCATCTCTTTAGGTGACAAGAAACCATACGGTGACTGGAGTTACGACAAAGCTCTCTCCATCATTCATGATGCCATGCAAGCCGACAACCAACCCATTTACACACAATTGGAGGGAGATATTCTGTTTGCTATGAAGAAATATCCTGAGGCATACGCCGCTTATGAGAAAGTGAACCAGTCTTCCATAGCCTCTGCCGCTACATTTTACTCGGCAGCCAAAACCAAACAACTGATTGAAGGAACAGATATGAACGAGGTTATTGCCTTGATGGATAGTGCTGTGGCACGTTTTACCAAGCCTTATACATCGGAAGCTGCTCCTTATTTCTATGAACGGGCAGAAATAAAAGCCCAGACAGGTAAATACCGTGAAGCGGTAATAGATTATGATACTTTTTATGATGCTATCGGTGGACGGGTTACAGCCGCTTTTTATCTGCAACGCGAACAGGCGGAAATACAATGTAAGATGTATCAGCAAGCTATCAATGACATTAATAAAGCAGTAGAAATGACTCCTGAGGATGTAGCCATGTGGGTGGAAAAAGGTTCGGTGCATCTACGTGTAGGGCAACATAACGAAGCAATAGAAGCATTGGAAAAGGCTATCTCTTTAGACCCGAAAGCCGCAGCCGCATACCGCATGCTGGGATACTGCCAGATACAATTAAAGAAAAACAAAGAAGCCTGTGCAAACTTTGCCAAAGCAAAAGAACTGGGCGATGAAGTGGTAGACGGACTGATACAGAAGTATTGCAAATAATACCGGAAAGCTCCATCCAAAATCCGCGAATCTTGCTACGTGATTTCTGAAATCTTGTTGCATGATTCGCGGATTTTTGCTACAAGATTTCAGGGAGCATTCCCTGCCATTCATGAAAAAGCAGGAAAGGAAAAAATTCTACTTATCCCACAACTGCTGTATAATCAGTACCCGTTTCGTATCTTCCGTCACCCGGAAACGGTCATCGCTACGCTCTCCTACCAGCCATACAATCTGGCCTGCAGAGCAAACCACATATTGATTTTCTTTCTGGAAAAGAGAAAACTTACGATCTGTCAGATAATCGCTGATCTTCTTTTTCCCTTTCATTCCGAAAGGAACAAATTTATCCCCCTGCCGCCATTTACGCACCGTGAGAGGTAGCACCACCTTGTCTGCATCCAAACAGGCCGTATCCTTATTCTTAGGGATGACAAAGTCTGGCATTATTTCCTGCGTTTCCATTGCAAGCCGGAACGGGGGCACATTTTCCTCCACTTCCTCATCCGCCAGCTTCCTCCTGCGAATAATCAACTCCGTCCTGTCGCGCAGTACCTCCCATCCGGCAGAAACAAACCTTTTTCCCGACTGGGCAGACAAACTGCGGAATACATCTCCTGCCTGGACAGAATTGAAACCTAACGGATGAAGAATCTCAAACAGCAAAGCCGCCGGAGCACTCTCTTCCATCAAACGAGAAATAAGAATATGACCGGACTTTTCCATCACCCTTTCTTTTCCCGCCTCTATCTCCTTATTATATATAAGAGAAACATCAGTCAGACGCCTTGATGTTTCAGCTATACTTTCACTGACAGAAGGATTCAGCTCACGCAACATCGGAAGAATATTCAGACGGATTTTATTACGCATATATTCATCTTGCAAATTGGTACTGTCTGTAACATAACCTTGACGCAAACAACGCAAATAATCCAAAATATCCTGACGGCTCACCTCCAACAAAGGCCGTACAATGCAGCCGTTATGCGGACTAATACCTTTCAAGCCATTGATTCCCGCGCCACGTATCAAATTCAATAAAAAAGTTTCCACACTATCGTCCCGGTGATGGGCTACGGCAATAACAGCCCCCCCCCTCTCCTTACGCAGTTGTTCGAACCAATCATAGCGCATTTCGCGAGCCGCCATCTCAATAGAAACATGATGCCTCGAAGCATAAGTGACCGTATCAAAATGAGTAACATGCAAAGCCACTCCTAATCCTTTACACAACTCATTGACAAACCTTTCATCTCTATCGGATTCCTCACCACGAAGGTGAAAATTACAATGGGCAGCCTCACAATGATACCCTAAAACAAGCAAGACACGCAACAAAGCTACCGAATCTGCCCCGCCACTCAATGCCACTAACACCTTATCATGCAAGGTGAAAAGTTGTTTCTCCTCTATATACTTCTGAATATTCCAATGAAACATGGCACAAAGATAAGAGTTCTGCAAGACAAAAACAAAGTGCCCGTTCTTTATTTAAAAACAATCTAAATAATTTGCATACTTCTAAGTAATAACTTATCTTTGCAAAAAATTTAAAACAAAATGCGTTTATCCGAATTAAGAACAGGAGAAAAAGGCGTAATAGTCAAGGTTTTAGGCCACGGTGGTTTCCGCAAGCGAATCGTTGAAATGGGTTTTATTAAAGGAAAAACCGTAGAGGTAATCTTGAACGCCCCTTTGAAAGACCCTATAAAATACAGACTACTAGGTTACGAGATCTCCCTCCGAAGACAAGAGGCAGATATGATTGAGGTGGTAAGCGAGCAGGAAGCACGCACGATGCAAAACCCTTACCATGGTTCCATAACAGAAGATGTACCCGTGCCCGAATCAGAACTGGTGGCACTGGCAAAAGGCAAACGCCGTACAATCAATGTAGCCTTAGTAGGTAATCCCAATTGTGGAAAGACTTCGCTATTCAATATTGCATCCGGCGCCCACGAACATGTAGGAAACTACAGTGGTGTGACAGTAGATGCCAAGGAAGGTTTTTTCGACTTCCAAGGTTATCATTTCCGTATTGTAGATTTACCCGGAACCTATTCTCTTTCAGCCTATACTCCGGAAGAACTTTATGTACGCAAACATATCATTGAAGAAACTCCGGATGTAATTATCAATGTGGTAGACTCTTCTAACTTGGAACGTAATTTCTATCTTACCACCCAATTGATTGATATGAATGTGCGTATGGTTATCGCCTTGAATATGTACGATGAGCTGGAAGCCAGCGGAAATAAATTGGATTATACCCAATTAAGCCAGCTGATCGGGGTGCCTATGGTACCTACTGTCTGCCGACGGGGAGAAGGTGTAGACAAACTGTTCCATGTTATCATCGGTATTTACGAAGGAGGAGATTTCCTGTCACAAAAGGGCGAAATACGTTCTGAAATTCTGGAAGACCTGAGAGACTGGCACAAAACCTACGTACCCGACCACGAATTCGGAAGCCACAAAGAAGAGGAAGATGCCCGCCCACGCGGATATATGCGTCATATTCATATTAACCACGGTCCTGAACTGGAACGCAGTATCGAAGAAGTCAAGAAAGCAATCAGTCAAAACGAAGACATACGCCATAAATATTCCACCCGCTTCCTATCCATCAAATTACTGGAAAACGATAGGGAAATAGAAAATTTCATCTCTACACTGCCTAATGGCAAAGAAATCATAGCGATACGCAACAAGGAAACATTACGTATCCGTAAAGTGATGAACGAAGACAGCGAGCAAGCTATTACGGATGCTAAATATGGTTTTATCACCGGAGCTTTGAAAGAAACATTCACCGACAATCATTTGGAAAAAGAACAAACGACCCGCGTGATAGACAGTATTGTGACACATCGCATTTGGGGATATCCTATTTTTTTCCTGTTTCTTTATATCATGTTTGAGGGAACCTTTGTTTTGGGTGACTATCCTATGCAAGGTATTGAATGGCTAGTAGACCAATTAGGCAACCTGATACGAAACAATATGGCTGAAGGTCCTTTGAAAGACTTACTGATAGATGGTATTATCGGTGGAGTGGGCGGTGTTATCGTTTTCCTGCCGAATATCCTCATATTATACTTTTTTATTTCTATATTGGAAGATTCGGGGTATATGGCACGCGCCGCATTTATCATGGATAAAATAATGCACCGGATGGGACTGCATGGCAAGTCCTTTATCCCACTGATTATGGGATTCGGTTGTAATGTACCTGCCATAATGGCAACACGTACTATAGAAGATCGAAAGTCCAGACTAATCACCATGTTGGTGAATCCTTTAATGTCCTGTAGTGCGCGTCTTCCCATATATTTAGTTATGATAGGTGCTTTTTTCCCTAACTGCGCCAGCTTTATGTTACTTTGTATCTATACAGCAGGTATTTTATTAGCAGTAATAATGGCCCGTATTTTCAGTAAATTTCTAGTGAAAGGAGAAGATTCTCCATTTGTGATGGAACTCCCCCCCTATCGTATGCCTACTTCTAAAAGTATCATGCGTCATACATGGGAAAAAGGAGCACAATATCTGAAAAAGATGGGAGGCATTATCATGATTGCCTCAATTATTATTTGGTTTCTAGGGTATTATCCACGGCATGATACTCATGAAAGCGTAGCCGAACAACAAGAAAATTCATATATCGGACAAATAGGCAAAGCAATAGAGCCTGTTATCAAACCGCTAGGATTTGACTGGAAGTTAGGAATCGGACTTATTTCAGGTGTAGGCGCTAAAGAATTGGTAGTAAGTACACTAGGAGTATTATACACAAATGAAGGAGATGTGGAAAATGTGAATCTTTCTGACCGTATTCCCATTACTCCACTGGTTGCATTAGCTTACATGTTGTTTGTATTGATCTACTTCCCCTGTATTGCCACTTTCGCAGCAATCAAGCAAGAATCCGGCAGTTGGAAATGGGCCATATTCGCAGCAGGATACACCACTGGATTGGCTTGGCTTGTTGCATTTACCGTATTCCAAATAGGAAGTATTATCATTTAATAAACCTAAACCTAAAATTATTTGTTTATCAAGCATGGAATTACAACAAATTATAGTTATTGCAATCGTATGCCTCTGTACAATATGGATAAGTATACGTATCTTTCAGTATTTCAAGCGCATAAAGAACAATAGCAATCCGTGTGAATGCTGTAATTCTGATTGCGCCATGAAGTCTATGCACAACAAGCCAAAGTGCGGTTGCGAAAAAAATGCAGAAAAGTGAGAAAAAAATAGCAAAATATTTGCAGATTAAAAAAAATGTCGTACCTTTGCAACCGCAATCGAGAAACAAAGATTGATAACAATAAGGTTCCTTGGATGAGTGGCTTAGTCAGCGGTCTGCAAAACCGTGTACGGCGGTTCGAATCCGCCAGGAACCTCCTCATCACTTCAAAAATAAATATGCAAAAGGGAATAATCCATAGATTATTCCCTTTTGCATATAATATATAAAAAGCAACGCCTTCAATTACTCAAAAGTATTCCTATTTACACCTACATTCAAAAGGTTTCTCGGCTCAGTTTGAAAAAGAACCTGGAATTATTTCTCTATTCCGAAGATTAAGGAGCGAGTCTTTCTATTTTCCAAACACCATCAGATTGAAGCATATAGAGAAAACGATCATGCAAACGATTTACCCTACCCTGCCAGAATTCAACACGAACAGGCATAACAGCAAAGCCTCCCCAGTATTCAGGGCGATCTATCTCTTTCCCTATCCAGCGCGTGGTTTCTTTCACAAAATCACGAATAAGTTGTATCCTGCTTTCTATCGGTTCGCTTTGAGGAGAAATACGGGCGCCAATACGACTCTTGTAAGGCCTTTTTCTAAAATATTCATCTGATTCCTGTGGAGATACTTTAGCCGCAATACCTTCTATATGAATTTGCCTTTCCAGTTCATGCCATACAAACGATATAGAGATAGATGGGTTATGAGCCAGATGTTTACCCTTGCGACTTCCATAGTTAGTATAAAAAATAAATTTGCCATCATGCAAATCTTTCAACAACACAGTCCGTATTGCCGGTTTCCCTTCCGGAGAAACAGTACCTACCAACATAGCCGTAGGCTCATTTACCTCCGCATCTATCGCTTCTTGCAGCCACTTTGTAAAAAGGACAAGTGGATTATCAGGAAGATCACTCCTTTTGAGACCACCCTTTGTATATTCCCTCCTAATTGTCGCCAAATCAGCCTTCATTATTTTTTCTTTAACTCTTAACCTATATTCTTTCATTAACACTTAAATATTCTTTACTCAATAAATTCCCCAAAAGACCATATCAAAATGGACACCATACCTCACATAAGTATGAAAACAATCTTCTAAAAGAAAAGGTTTAGCAATTTCTCACCGCTATGCATAATTGAAGAAGGACTTATTTTCATTTTTTTGAAATACAAAATCTTTTTGCAAACCATACATTTTCAATCATTCCACTACACACATTTTTCTGTAATACAAGAAGATATATTTTTGATAGATTTAATTTTCATAGACAATACTAGCTACAACAGAAGACAAATTATCCTTTTTTATTGCAAAATCACCCTACAATAAGAACTAAAGCCTACACTTGTTTGTTAAATAGAAAAATAAGAATAGCAAAACGACTTGCTACCAATGCACAAACTATTTAATTAAATAATGATTGACTGTTTATGAAAATCTTATTAATAGGAGAGTATAGCAATATACATTGGACTTTAGCAAAAGCCTTAAGAAATATGGGACATAGAGTCGATGTATTATCCCACAGCAATTTATGGCTAAACAACTCTGACTATCTCTATCCCAACCGGTCATCAATCCGTTGGGGAGTCCTTAAAAACACGTTCAATTTACTGAAAACCCTTCCCCAACTCAGAGGATATGATGTGGTACAACTTGTCAACCCTTACTTTTTAGAATTAAAACCCGAACTGCTTCAGTACGTATTCCAATATCTTAAAAAGAACAACAAGAAGATATTTTTAGGAGGGTTTGAATATGATTTTTACTGGATTTACATGTGCTTAAATAAAAACGCTCTCCGATATAATGATTTTTATGCCAATGGCACTTTTCGTGACACCATTGACAACAAAATGGCAATTATAAATTGGATGCATGGATTCAGAGGAAAATTAAACCGTATCATCGCGAACAATTGTAATGGAATCATCACCAGTCTTTACGAATCCTATTTAGCCTACCAACCCTATTTCTCTGGAAAAACCAAATACATTCCTTTCCCGATAGAATCATTGCCTCACCCACAAATCCCTTTTAAAAAAATAGAAAAAGTAAAATTCTATATCAGTCTAAAACATCATCGTGAAGAATGGAAGGGAAAAGACGAACTTTATAGCGCCCTCTATAAATTATATTACAGACATCCATCTGCATGCGAAATCAAACAAACCGTTTTCACTCCGTATGATGAATGTGAACATTTTATGGACGGGTGCGATGTAATGTTAGATCAGCTTTATTCTTATTCTCCGGGATTAAATGCATTATACGCCATGAGCAAAGGAATTGTAGTGGTGGGAGGTGCAGAAGAGGAACATTACAACTTATTAGGCGAAGACAGACTTCGCCCTATCATCAACGTACGCCCCGAA
>NZ_JBCOCI010000044.1:0-39772 GCF_040929485.1 Phocaeicola sp. RTP21198st1_B8_RTP21198_201120
TATCTGCAAATTCAGTAATGAGAGGACGTGTAAACGCAATAAGGACGTTCAAGGGCTTAGTTGCGGATTTGAGGTTAGAGGTAACCGAGCCGAAATGAGCGATAATATCTTTTCCATTCCATGAGGCAGGAACTACAATTTCACGTCGGTAAGAACCAACGTGGTTGTTTTCTGTCGGCACTTCGGGAGGGTTGTTCTGGAACTGGTTGCGCCAGGCATAGCCTACGTTCACATAAATAGGATCACCGTATCCGTTCAGTTCCCATACGGCGGGCACTTGCAGGTCATCCCAGCCTTTGTCGTTGAAACCGGTTTTCCAGAAATCAGTGGGGCGGGAATCCGCATCCTTCACCCAGTTGAACTTCCAGGTTCCGTTCAAAGTCATGTAGTTGGTTGATTGTTTTTTGTTCGCTTTCTTAGCTGCATCTGCATTTTCAAAAGCAAAGTAGTTCGTGTGCATCGGCGCACGGTTTACCGCATTTATTTCCGGATTGCGCCATTCTTGGAAGGTCTGCGCACCTGCTGTAAGGGCGAGGACTGTGAACAGACCTGTCATAAGTTGTTTCTTCATGCTATTATTTTATTGGTTTTGTGCAAATATAGTGAAAATAATAGTGACCAATAGGACATAAATCGGGCAATATTTGTTATAATTATGAATGATTTGCGTTCTATTATAAAAAATTATGGCATTCTTGAAGCATATTTGGAACAGGTGGCAGAATTTACTGCATGATGAGAAATTAAAGCATAAAATATATGTGATTATTTTTGAGAGTGACACACCGATGGGAAAGTTATTCGATGTGGCGTTGATAGGGTTTATTGTCTTGAGTATTCTGGTGGTTGTTGCCGAGAGTATCAAGAGTTGGGATGCTGTTATCGGGCCTTATCTGCGAGTGTCGGAGTATGTTTTTACTTTCTTCTTTACGTTGGAGTATGTGTTGAGGCTTTATTGTTCTCCTAAACCGCGCAAGTATGCTTTTAGTTTTTTCGGTATAGTGGATTTGTTGGCTACCTTACCTTTATATATAGGCTGGCTTTTCGGCACGGCACGTTATCTGCTGGTGATCCGCACTTTCCGTTTGATTCGTGTGTTCCGTATCTTTAAACTTTTCAATTATCTGAATGAAGGTAATTTCTTGTTGCGCTCTTTGGTGTTCAGCAGTCGGAAGATTATTGTTTTTTTCTTGTTTGTACTGATATTGGTGACTTCGATCGGTACATTGATGTATATGATTGAGGGACAGCGGCCGGGTACTTCTTTCAATAATATTCCGAATAGTATTTATTGGGCGATAGTGACGATGACAACAGTAGGTTATGGGGATATTACTCCGGAAACTCCGTTAGGGCGCTTCCTTTCGGCCATTGTAATGTTACTGGGCTATACCATCATTGCAGTTCCCACAGGAATTGTGTCTGCATCTATGATTCAGGAACACAGGCGCAGGGTGGCCCTGAAATGTCCGCACTGTGGTAAGGACGGACATGAGGACGAGGCTGCTTATTGTAAATACTGTGGAGGAAAACTGGTAAATTGATTATGGAATGCTGTATGATAGAAAGTTATTCTATCACCCATCGCTTATCATGCGCCACCGTCTTTTTCGGATCATAAGTCATTCCTTCTTTGGTAGGGATTTTTATCACGTAAGTCCGCCCACTGTGGTTGGACAAGGATGTTTCCCGCAGCCAGGGATTCATATTCTTTAATATGGCCAGATTGATTCCTTTGCTGCGTGCGAAACGTGCCAAGTCTGCAATTCCTTTTGTCACAGTGACTTCCGTATAGGGAATGGGCGGATACAAATCCGATGCGCGCAGACGGAAACCGAAAGTAGTAGGGGCACTGAACAATTGTTTGGCGGCAAGAATGCGGTACACATACCGGGCTGTTTCTTCTACCAGTTGCAAATCCAGCGAATCGTCCACATCCTGTTTAGCCAGTTGGCTGGCAATACGTGCCTGACCAGCGTTGTATGAGGCGGCAACAGCCACCCAATCCTTATATTTAGCATACGCGTCTTTCAGATAACGGCAGGCGGCACGAGTCGCTTTCTCAATATGGTAACGTTCATCCACATTGTTGTTAACCTCCAGTCCGTAATCCCTTCCCGTACCTTGCATGAATTGCCATAGTCCGGCGGCTCCGGCAGAGGAACGGGCGGTGGGATTCATATTACTCTCTATGACCATCAGGTATTTAAAATCATCGGGGATTCCGTTCTCTTTCAGTATGGGTTCTACAATGGGGAAATAACGGTTGGCTTTTTTCAGCATTTGCAGGGAAGTACTGTGCATATAGGTGAATGCCAATAATTCACGGTCCATACGCTCGTGGCGGTCAAAGCGGCTCAAGTCAATCACTTTACCACAAAATTCAATGCTGGAGGGAACTTCGGGACTACTGTATTTCAATGCCGTAATACCTAAATCTTCTCGTATGATAGTGGTATCTTCCTGTTCCGTTTGGGGAGTAGCACAACTGCTGCTCACTAAGGCGGGTGAGGCGACTACAATGCAAAAGGCTGCCACAGCAGCCAGATTGATGGTTATTTTTCTCATTTTTCCTTTATTCGTTTTCATTCTCTTTTTCTTTTCCTCCCCGTCCGAAGTTACGATATTCGGTAGGGGTGAAGTTGGTACGTTTTTTAAATACCGAGAAAAAGTGTTCAGTAGAGGTATAATTCAATTCATAGCATATCTCTTTCACTGACATGGAACTTTCAATCAATAATTGTTTCGCTTTGCGTAGTTTCAGCTCTTGGAAATACTTGGCAGGCGCATAGCCGGTGTATTCTTTGAATACTTTGCGGAACCAGGAATAACTGATACCTAATTTCAGTGCCAGTTCTTCCGGATCTATATCCTTGTACACATTTTCGTGCA
Organism: Phocaeicola sp. RTP21198st1_B8_RTP21198_201120; assembly: GCF_040929485.1. Lineage (NCBI taxonomy): Bacteria > Pseudomonadati > Bacteroidota > Bacteroidia > Bacteroidales > Bacteroidaceae > Phocaeicola > Phocaeicola sp. RTP21198st1_B8_RTP21198_201120. The sequence continues at coordinate 2,893 of NZ_JBCOCI010000044.1, forward strand.
TGATGATTTTGGCACTTTCTATTTTTTGTGCCGCATTATCCACCTCATAGCGTTTGTTCTGCGAGATAGCAAGTACGGCTCCCATAATGTGTAAAACAATGCCGGACAAATATTGTTGCGCTGCGGTCTTGTCTGCTTCCGCTACTTCCAGTGCACGGGCAAAAAGACTGGCCAGTTCTTCATTGATACCGATATCCAAAATCTGGTTTTCTTTTGAAATAAAGCTGTTTTTTACCAGATTGTCTATAATCGGACCTTCAAAACCGATGTAATATTCGTTCCATCCTGTTTTTTGCAGCGGCGCGTAGGTATGCCACTGTCCGGGAAACAGGAAAAGTATCTGTCCTTTAGATATGTCGACAGACGGAGTAGTATCGCTGGCGAAAGTTCCCCGTCCTTTAGTAATGTATACCAACTGATATTCATGCAGCACACGTCCTTTCTGGGCCGTGAAATAATAAGCGTCCGGGTGGTTGCGTGGTGGATAAACGCTCCCGGCCCTGATGGCCTGGAATCCGACGGTAGTCACCGACAAGCCGAAACGCTTGTCACGTTCATTGACAATTAGGTATTTAAAATCAGCGCCTTGGTCGTTGTAATGCATGTTTCTCTGTTTTAAAATTAGGTCACACTTATCGGCAAATATACAATTTTTTATCTTAACTGCCTCTAACCTTTTTGTCCTAAGTGTTTCTGGAGGTATAATTTTAGTTTCTTATGTATGCGGATGAGGGAAATTTAGAACAAATCTTATGGAATATTTGCTTAAAATGCTTTTTTTTGCGAATATTGCATCAAATCTTAAAGTTGAATCTATGCACTTTGCACACCGTAACTGTGAATATATTCTTGGAGTAATATATCTTTTGTGTTTTCCCGTTTGGCTTTGGGCTGATAACAAGGTCAATACCTATCATTTTAAATCTATTTCCACTTCGGTGAATTTTCCGACTAATGAAGTCCGGAAATTATTTCAGGATAGCCAGGGGTATATATGGATATCGACTTACAATGGCCTTTTGCGCTATGATGGGTATTCTATTGTGGTGTATAAACCCGATGGAGTGAATCATGGACGTTCCATTGATAGTTTTGTGAATATGGTGGCCGAAGACAAGGAGAATAATTTGTGGATAGGTACGCACAATGGATTATATGTATTGCATAAGGAAACGGATGAGATAGAAAAAATAATCAGTCCTTTGTTACAGGTAAGCAATGTGGAAAGTATTCTTTATGCAAGCAACGGGGACTTATGGGTGGGAAGCAACAAAGGATTGTTTCGCAGGAAAGCCGGAGGACGTACTTTCGATTGTGAAAAGAACATGGACATAAAGTCCGTTATCGAAGACAGGGAAGGACAAATATGGATTGGTACTTGGGAACAGGGGTTGCTGCGTTATAATCCTCAAGAGGAATTGTATTATACTTACGAGGGGATTAACCCTGGTAATTCGGCGCATGTCATATTTCAGGATGAAGCCGGGAATATTTGGATCGGTACCTGGCGGTATGGATTGGTGAAACTCATTAATCCGTATGATCCGGAACATTTCTCATTTAAAACATTCCGGAACATCAAGGGAAATTCTCATTCTCTGTTGGATAATATTATCTACGCCATTGCTCAGGATAAAAATTCCGGAAAGCTCTGGATCGGTTCACGCAGTGGAGTCAGTATTTTGGAAGATGAATCGGGGGACGGGAATTTTACCAATATTGTTCCGGGTAACCTTCAAGGAGATTTACCTTTTAATGAAGTGAATTCTCTGTTGTGCAGTAAAGACGGGCTGATGTGGCTGGGTATGTTGGGGGGAGGTGTTTGTACTGTAAATACAAATAAGTTCCGGTTTAATTATGATTCTTTGGAGGCTTTGCGTGAGCATTGCCCTACCAGCTCTGTCCGCAGTGTCTATCAGGAGGATAATGGGAATCTGTGGATGGGAATCATGGGATTCGGTCTGGTTTTTTATGATATGGAACAGCATACCATTGTTCCTTACCGCTCTCATCCTGTATTGAAGAATATGGGATATACATCGACGGTCAATGATATTATTTATCGTAAAAGGACAAATGAATTGTGTTTTGCCACTTGGGATGACGGTGTGTGGTTCTATAACGTCAAAGCCGGGAAAGCACACGTGGTAAATACCGTAACCAACCCGGAACTGAGTGATATTTGTATTTATTCTTTGTTGGAGGATTCGAAAGGGAATCTGTGGTTGGGGACACGTTCGGGAGTGTTTATTTTGGATACGGAACAAAGGCTTCATTCTTTGAATGAACTGGTGACTTTGACAAATCAGGCATTGCCCCAAATTTCTATTTTCAAAATGGCGGAAGATCAAGATGGTTTTATCTGGATAGCGACTAGCAATGAAGGGGTATGGCGGATAGATACATCCGGAGAAACATATAAGGTTAAGTTTTATACGCCTTCGGATGGTACATTATCCACTATCGGGGCGATGAGTGTTTGTGTGGATGGATACAATAGAGTATGGGTGGGGTCGAATGGTAATGGACTCGATTTGTATGACCGGAAGAATGATCGTTTTGTTTCAGTCTTGAATGATTATTTCCGGAATGGAGATGTTGTTTTCAGTATGCTGGAGGATGATGAGCATACTTTATGGCTTACTACCAATGCGGAAATGTATCACATTGATATCCCTTTGGATGGTGCTGCACCGAAAATACATACTTACACGGTAGATGATGGTTTGCAAGACCACATGTTTAACCGGAATTCTTGCTTCAAGGGGGCGGATGGGAAACTTATCTTCGGAGGATTCCGTGGATTGAACAGCTTCTATCCTGATAAAATTGTTCAGGATACTGCTTATTCTCCGGTAGTGATTACAGATATAAAGGTACATAATGTATCGGTACGTACCTACCCTCTTTCCATCAGAAAGGGGATTGCTGCAAACAGGTCTATTGATTTTATTGATAAAATTGTATTAGGATACCGGGAGAATAATTTCAGTCTTGATTTTTCAATATTGAACTATATCAATCCTGAGTTGAACCGTTATTTATATCGGTTGGAGGGATATGACAAGGAATGGTTGTCCGTTGAGGCTGGACGTCGGTTTGCCTATTATAACAATCTTCCGGCAGGTACTTATACTTTTTGTGTAAAGGGAGCCAATCAGAATGGAATCTGGTCTCCGGATATGAAATGTCTGCGTATAACTATTCTTCCGCCGCCTTGGTTATCGTGGTGGGCTTATTGCCTTTATGTCTTGTTGTTCGTTTCATTGGCATGGTATACTTATCGGATTGTCAGAAACCGTATCCGGATGAAACAGGCCATAGAGATGGGGAAGATAGAACGGCAGAAAATGGAGGAAATCAATCATGCTAAATTACAGTTCTTTACCAATATCACTCATGAGTTGCTGACTCCGCTTTCTATTATATCGGCTTCGGTGGATGAACTGAAACAAGAAGTACCGGCAAGTTCGTCGGTTTGTCCTGTGATAGCTGATAATACTGTGCGGTTAATCCGGTTGATTCAGCAGATCTTAGAGTTCAGAAAAGTGGAGAATGGCAAGTTGCGGCTGAAAGTCTCGCATGGAAATGTCAGTATGTTCTTGAAAAAATCAGTGTCGGCTTTCGCACCTTTGGTTAAAAAGCAGAAATTGTCCATACAATTTGATTTGTCTGAAGAATATTCGGGATATTTTGATGTGGATAAATTGGATAAAGTGGTGTACAATCTGCTTTCCAATGCCGCTAAATATACTCCTGAAGGAGGAACTATTGTGGTGTCACAGGCTCATGATGAGGAAAGGGGAACTTTTAAATTGAGTGTGAACAATCCCGGCGAGTTGATTCCAAAAGAGAAGTTGGATCATATATTCGAGAGATTTTATGAAGGGGAGTATCGCAAATTCCATACCATAGGGACGGGTATCGGTTTGTCACTGACTAAAGACTTGGTATTGTTGCATCATGGAACGATACAAGTATTTAGCGATAAGGAGGAAGGGAATACTTTTGTGGTTGAAATTCCTATAAGACGTGAGGCTTTTGATGAGGATGAGGTAGACGAGAATACCGAAAATGTGGACTATGCTATTTTATCGGCAGATGAAATGGAGAATGTCTCGGAGATTGATATGTTGGAAGAGAAACCGGCAGCATCGACTATTTTGTTGGTGGAGGATAATGAGGAATTATTGGCTTTGATGGTTCGTCTGTTGCATGGCAAATACCATATTCTGAAGGCCGCCAATGGAACGGAAGCTTTGGAGATACTTGCCAAACAGGAAGTGGATTTAATTGTTTCTGATGTTATGATGCCCGAAATGGACGGTATGGAATTGTGCCGCCGGGTGAAGACTCAATTTGAGACCTGCCATATTCCATTGATTTTGTTAACGGCCAAGACTAGTGATGAAGACCGTGTGGAAGGGTATGAGTCTGGGGCCGATGGTTATATCTGTAAACCGCTCCGCCTCTCTGTCTTGTTTGCCAAGATAGATAACTTGTTGAAACGGCGCAAACGTATGGGGGTGGATTTCCGTAAGCAGTTGGTTTTTGAAGCCAAAGAATTAAATTACACCTCGATGGACGAAGCTTTCATTCGGAAAGCGGTGGATTGTGTGAATGCCCATTTGAGTGATTGTGATTTTGAACATGCACAGTTTATGGCGGAGATGGGTATGGCCCGGACTACACTAGCAGATAAATTGAAACTGTTGACCGGACTTACTCCCTCTGCATTTATCAGCAATGTCCGTTTGCAAGCGGCTTGTCGGCTGATAGACGAGAAAAGGAAAATCCGTATAGCCGATTTGGCGTATGCTGTAGGTTTCAACGACCCTAAATATTTCAGTTCCTGCTTTAAGAAGAAATTCGGACTTTCTCCTACAGAGTATATGATGAAGTATGATGGCTGATTATTACCGGAAATAGGCTCTATAGGGAATAAACAGCCTTTTTCCGGTAATAATTCTCCCTGTTTCTTTTCTGTTCCTCTTACTTTTGCTGGCAAATAAAACGAATTATCTTTATTTGTTAGACCTTTAAAAAAAGTATTATGAACATGAAAACTCTGACAGAAACCAGTACATTCCGGGTACTGAGCCTATTGCTGTGTTTCTGCTTCTTCATCCTTGCGATGAATGTGAGCGCTTCCAGTCTGCAAGCAGACAAGTTTAAAGTTTCCGGTATTGTAAAAGATGCCACAGGCGAACCGGTCATCGGTGCTAGTGTGGTTGAAAAAGGAACAACCAATGGAACGGTAACTGACTTGGATGGTAATTTTAATCTCTCGGTGGCTTCTAATTCTACTATTGTCATTTCTTTTATAGGATATTCCGATCAGGAATTTCATATTTCGAAAGACAATATGGTACTGAATGTAAATCTGAAGGAAGATACGGAAATGATTGACGAAGTGGTAGTAGTCGGTTATGGTGTGCAGAAGAAGGAAAATCTGACGGGTTCTGTTGCTGCTGTAAATTTCAAGGATGTAGCTTCTATGCCGGTAGCTAATACTGCCAATATGCTTCAGGGCCGTTTGCCGGGTGTTATGTTGACCAACAATGGTGCCCAGGCCGGTCATGACAGTCCCGAAATCCGTATCCGTGGTGTGGGAACTTTTGAACACAATGATCCGATGGTCCTGATCGACGGAGTGGAAAGCTCGGTGAGCCAGATTGCGGAAATTCCTGCTGATGATATTGAAAGTGTTTCTGTATTGAAAGATGCGGCTTCGGCTTCTATCTATGGTGTGCGTGCTGCAAACGGTGTTATTTTGGTGACTACCAAACGAGGCGGTGAGCAGAAACCTACTATTACTTATTCTGGTAGCATCGCTTTGCAGGAGGCTACCGTGTTGCCCGATTATGTGAATTCTTATGAGTGGGCGAAGATGTATAATGAATGTTGGCCTTCCAAGGCATATACGGATGATATGTTACAGAAATTGCAAAATGGATCAGATCCCGATCATTTTGCCAATACCAATTGGGCTAAGGAAATGTTCCGTACGGCAGCTATGCACCAACACCATTTGTCAGTGAATGGAGGTAGTAAGGCAGTACATTACATGATTTCCACTCAATATTTCCAGCAAGATGGTATCTTGCGTGAGACAGCTAACCAACGTTTCAATTTCCGTTCTAATCTGGATGCGCAGTTGGGTATTGTAAAATTAGGATTGAATCTTTCGGGAAGCCGCCAGAACATTGATGAGCCTACGACCAGTGTTACCGGCGAAGGTTTGATGCGCTACCTTACTTGGTTTACCCGTCCTACTGTTCCTGTACGCTATTCTAACGGACATTATGGATTCCTGGATGGAAATCCCAATATTTCCCAATCCGTATTCAAAAATCCGATTGAAGCTTTGAATATGGGATATAAGGATAACAAGCATTATCGTTTTGATGGTAAATTCTTTGGTGAGATTGACATCATGAAAGGATTGAAATTCCGTTCAAGCCTGGCTTATAAATATTATATGAATGATGTGACTACTTTCAATCCGAAGAATAATGTAAGATACGATGCTGAAGGAAATGCGCTGACCACGGTCGGTACCAATAAACTGACAGATTATCATTATCTGGAAACGACTTATATTAATGAAAATATCCTGACTTATGATTTTTCTGTAGGAAAACATTCGTTCAATCTGTTGGCAGGCCATTCTATCCAGGCTACCCGTTGGGACAAGAATGAGGCGTCCAAGCAGGGATTTGCTACCGATAATATTTATGAAATGGATGGAGGTACTATGAATGATCATGTGACCGGATCGGCGGAAGAAAGTTCCTTGCAGTCATTCTTCGGACGCTTGAACTATAATTACGGAGGCCGTTATCTGTTAGAGATGAATGTCCGTCACGATGGTTCGTCACGTATGCCCAAGGCACACCGTTATGCTACCTTCCCTTCATTTTCGGGTGCATGGATCATGACAAATGAGAAATTTATGGAGAATGTGAAGTTCCTCCACTCATTGAAATTGCGTGGTAGCTGGGGTAAATTGGGTAATCAGGAAATTGGTAACTATGCTTATGCGGCTACATTGGCGGCTAGTGGTAGTTACTATTTTGGTGATAGCAAACAGATTGGTATGAAGACTGCCAAGATACCTAATGAGAACATTAAATGGGAAACAACTACTATTACAGACTTTGGTTTTGATGCTGCTTTTTGGGGTGGAAAGATCAATGTCACTTTTGACTGGTATGAGAAAAATACCTCGGATATTTTGATGAAACTCGCTATGCCGGGTATTTTCCTGGGATCTTTGGATGCTCCTTATCAGAATGCGGGAAAGGTCCGTAACCGTGGTTGGGAATTGGCAGCTAACTATTTCGACCAAAAAGGTGATTGGGCATGGCAGGCAGGTTTCTCACTTTCAGGCGTGAAAAATGAGATTACTGATATGAAAGGGGTGGAAGATATAAGTAATAATACCATCAATCGTGAAGGTGAAGCCATCGGTTCTTATTATGGGCTGAAAGCTATCGGTATCTATCGTACCCAGGCAGATTTGGATCGTGTAAATGCGAACGGACAGAAGATTCTGCAAAACAACCAGGAACCGCAATTAGGTGATATCATGTATGAAGATATAGATAATAATGGCAACATAAATGATGCTGACCGTACTGTTATCGGAAATCCGTTCCCTAAAATGCAGTATTCTTTTAACTTGGGATTCTCTTATAAAGATTTTGATGTTAATACATTTTGGCAAGGCATTGCAGGTGTATATCGTTATAATTGGGATGAAACTACTATTTCCAATGGCGGAAACAAGACTAGCCGTTGGTTGGACAGATGGTCTGAAAGTAATCCGGATGGAAGCATGCCTCGTTTGGGAGGAACTATTAATAATAACTACTCTTCATTTTGGCTGACAAAAGGAGATTATTTGCGCCTGAAGAACTTGGAAATTGGATATACTTTCAGGCAAAGAGAGTTTTTGACCAAGTTGGGCGTTCAGAGTCTCAGACTCTATTTGGCAGGAACTAATTTGCTTACTTTCACTTCCTTGGATGATTATGATCCTGAGAAACTGAGCACAGATTCCCGTAATGATGTGCATCCCAATACAAGAACTTATTCATTTGGTGTTAACGTTAAATTTTAAAAGCAACAACTATGAAATCAATTAATAAATTTATAGGGCTAGCTCTGTTGTCAGGAGCTTTGCTGACTTCTTGCTCTGACAGTTTTTTGCAGAGGGACTCATTGACAGAATCTTCATCCAATACATTTTGGCAGACACCGGATGATGCTTTGATGGCGTTGGCATCTTGTTATGATGCTTTGCAGAGCAATCAGCTTTATAATTCCGACCAATATTCATTGGGCCCTTTATATATGGATTGTATATCAGATAATGGCGGTCATTTTAATTGGAGTGGCTGGATGGAAGGTTATGATATGGCTATGGGGATTCATACCCCAAGTTCTTCTATTATTGGCAGTTATTGGAAAGATTGCTATGAAGTGATCAGTCGTTGTAATGTGCTGATTGCTAATATTGATAGAGTGGATATGGATGCTTCCCAAAAGGCGATTTATCAGGCTGAGGCAAAGACCATACGTGCATTGATGTATATAAACTTGACTATGACGTATCAGGATGTTCCTTTCCTGACCGCCCCTTTGACCATTGACGAGGCTGAATGTGAAAAGACGGACCGTGCAGCTATTGTGGCTCATATTATGACTGATTTGCAGGACGCGGCTGAAGTACTTCCGCAAAACGCGTCTTCACGGGGACACATCACCAAAGGAGCTGCTCTTTCCCTACTGGGGCGTGTGGCTTTGTATAATGAAAAATGGGATGACGCAATTGCTGCTTATAAGCAGGTGCAAGGTTTGGGATACTCGCTTGATCCGAGTTATGCCAAACTGTTTACTCAAAGTGGAGAAACTTCTCCTGAAATCATTTTTGCAGTCCGTTATGAAGGACCGGGTATGAGTGAAGGTGCTGCTTTTAATGCGCATTGGAATACTCCGCTGGAAGCAATGAATGGTACTATAGATTTGGCGGATGCTTATTATTGCAAAGACGGTAAGCCGACTACCGATACGAAGATAGCCGAATTAAACAATGAGGGTGGCTTGGATGTTAGCAAGCCTAATCCTGCTCATTTTGAGAATCGTGATCCACGTTTGTATAGTACTTTGTTTGTTCCCGGTATGCTTTGGAACGGTAAAGGAGGTATAGATACTTCGGCTTCAAATCCGTATGCCAATGTATATGGTGGAGCTGCCGCTTCCCTGTCTACCATATATGTTTATAAGTATTTTGATCCTACGGATACTTCTAACTCTTGGGATAATGGACAAGACTTTTATGTGGTGCGTTATGCTGAAGTTTTATTATCTTTGGCGGAGGCAATGGTACAGAAAGGAGGCTATGCTTATAGTGATGTAACTGCTTTAGTGAATGAAGTGCGGCAACGTGCAGATGTGAACATGCCCACAGTAGAGGAAGTGGAAGGCACTTCTCTTTCTAAAGATGAATTGTTGGAAGTCATTAAGCATGAGCGTCGTGTGGAACTGGCCTTTGAAGGTTTGCGTTTGTTTGACCTTTATCGTTGGAAGGAATTGGATAAGGCGGTAGCTAATATAGAGAATGAACGCACTATGTATGGCTTGGCTTATGAAGCACGTAAGTTCAACGGTGAGAGGGATTATGTATGGCCTTTGCCAACTGCCGAACTGGATACTAACAAGAAACTGGTTCAGCACGACTTGTGGAAGTAATGTAGAGTGTAGGTTTTCATCACAGGGTACATGGATTGTCACAAAGAAGTAGGAGGCAAACAACCTTTAAATCAAAAAACTGTGTGAATTTGCGTAATCTGTGGTGAATCCTGGTTGTTCTGACAACTTCTGGAATAAATAGATAACTTTTTAAAAACGGAAGAGAAATGAGAAAAACAATGATCCTTCTTTTATTTTCCTTCCTGTTGGCAGCATGTTCTGATAGTCCAGTGTGCTATTATCTGGATGCTACCGGCGGTGATGATAATAATAGTGGGTTAGCCCCGGATGAAGCATGGAAAAGTCTGGAAAAACTACGTGGAGTGAAATTACTGCCGGGCAATAAAGTTTTGTTGAAGCGCGGTGAGGTTTTTAATGGCGAACTTGAAATCACCGGACACGGTATACCCGAAGATCGTATTTATATAGATGCTTATGGTGATGGTGAACGGAAACCTTGCATTGTGGGATATGATACTTCCTTGTATGCAGCTCGTATCTGTAATTCGGACTATATAACGATGCAGAATTTGGAAATCGTGAATACAGGTAGACAGCCTCTGCCTTATCGTTCGGGCTTGAAGATAGAGTGTATGGATTATGGCGTATCGCAGAACATTGTTGTCAATAATGTGACTGTACGGGATGTCAATGGTTCGTTGGTAAAAGAAAAAGGCGGAGGGTGCGGTATTTATATAGTGAATGGCGGTGAAAAGAAAATTTCAACATTCAATAGGTTAACCATAGAGAACTGCCATATTTTGAGATGCACCCGTAATGCTATGATTTGGGCCGCTTATAGCGATCGGCAGAACTGGCATCCCAGCAAGCATACCGTGATACGGGGAAATTTGATAGAGGAAGTACCAGGTGATGGTATTGTACCTATCGGTTGTGACAGTACCTTGATAGAATACAACGTAATGCGTGATTGTCCTGATATGCTTCCTGACACAGAGGCGGCGGCAGGTATTTGGCCGTGGAGTTGTGATAATACTTTGGTGCAATTCAATGAGGTAAGTGGTCATAAGGCTCCGTGGGATGCACAGGGGTTTGATTCGGACTGGAATTGCCGGGGAACGGTCATTCAGTATAATTATAGTCATGATAACTATGGTGGCTTAGTATTGGTTTGCAATGACGGCACGGCCGACGCATCTTTTAATGTAGGTAACTTGGGCACTATTGTCCGTTACAATGTGAGTATAGGTGACGGAGTGCGGCCTGAACCGACTCGTGCCGGGATGTTCTCACCAGCTGTTCATCTGGCAGGTCCTGTAAAGGACAGTCGCATTACCCGTAACATTATTCATGTGAACCGTAAACCTGCGGCTGATATCGATCGTACTATGATTACTTTGGATTCATGGGGCGGATATCCGGATAGTACATTTATTAGTGGAAATATTTTTTATGCTCCAGAATCCAGCAGATTCCAATTGACAGAATCTACACATAATTTCTTTGAAGGCAATTATTACCTTGGTCGGTTCGAGAAATTACCTGAAGATGGTAAAGCCTGCCAATCAGCTGAAATTTATCAGCAGGAAGTATTGGCAAAGGATGAAAACGGTTATCAGGGCTTGGCTTTGTTGATGGATACGGTGGAAATGACCGGAGTAAAAGGAGTTTTTGTCAATAAGGAAGCCATTGAGAATTTCTTTAGCCGGTTAGAGAAATAAGTAAATAATAGCTGTAATTTAATCAGGGGGGCAAAACTAAAATGACCTGATCATATAGCACGATAGGTTGTTTTAGTTTTGACCCCCTTTTATTTATGGCTCATTCTTTCTTCTTTAGATCCATTTCTCCGGAGAAAGAAATAGATTGTCTGTTTGTAGGGGTGACCTGTATGTTACTGCTGCCATTGGGATAAATGATGATATTGTAAAGGTAATTGTCTTCCTCGTTCCGTACTTTTAGTGTGATTTTAGCATTCCCCTTTTTATTATATGCTGAAGTATATTCTGATAAAGGAGCACTAAAATTTAATCCTTTTCCACCCCCGTAAGGAACGTTATACGCCACTCCGAAATAAGGCAGATAGGAATAAACCGAATCGTTTCTTATTTCTAAAGAATAATCGGAAGTCAGGTGTTTGCTGCCTCCTTTCATAGGCATTACCCGGTCCACATTGATTTTGTATGTCTTTGCGTCAACAGCTTCGCGTACAGCTTGTTCTGTCTGTTGCTTCTTCTCTTTCTTACTCTGAGCCGCTATAGGTGTCAGGCTGCTTGATAGAAAGAAACTTGCCAAAAGGAATAATTTATTTGCTTTCATATATCTCTGTAGGTTTAGTGAATCTGTCTTTGTCAAAGATAGCCAAAAAGAGTACTCGTTGTTCTAAAAAAAACATAAGATACTCAAACTGTCAATGAGTTAAGTACGCGATTGTCTAGGAAGTGTTTGCTGTATAGGGAGTGTTAATCTTTTTAATCAATAGAATAATGAGATAAAAACATAAATTGGTCATTTTATATGCTTGTTCATTTGTGATGAATATCGTGTGATGAAAAGCTTAAGTGGCAATCTGGATCTCATTTATCTTTTAAGCTTCGATAATAAAAAAGATGATTTGTCCCCATGTGGGTTCAAATCATCTTCAAAATCTCCCCATTAGGGGAAGACCATAAAAATATTATTTGGGTAGATTAAAAGCCACACTCATTTCTTTCATCTGTTCCTGGCTCATGCCGTCGGGTTCAAATCCCATATTTTTGGCAGCGATGTAAATTAATGCGGATTTATTTAAAACATCAATTTGGTCGAATGCGGCCATTACGTCACAGTCAACAGCAAAGATACCGTGTTTTTCCCACATGACTACATCATAATCAGCCAATTCCTTGATAGTTGCATCTGCTAATTCTACAGAACTGGGTAACTGATAAGGAATCATGCCCAATCCACGTGGGCAGAATGCTTTTGTTTCGGGAATCATGCTCCATAGCAGGTTGGTTGCCACATCTTTCTCCATGAACTTTTTGTTGTGAGACAAGGCAATCAGTTCGATGGGGTGTGTGTGTACGGATGCTTTATAAGGAGAGCCTATGCTAATGAGATAATTGTGTACGCTCAGGTGGGAGGGAACTTCCGAAGTAGGTTGAACCGGTTTGTCGGCAATAATGACATAACTAGCACAATCATCTAAAATACGGATGACAGAACCGTTATCCATAGGCCAACGTGCCAAATCCCGCATACGCATATTGGTTCCTTTGCAATAAAAATAACAGCCTTTCAAGTGAGGCAGTGTTACACCGATTTGTTTTACTTCGCTGATAGCGGGCATCTGACGGATTTCATCGTCTACATACTCGGTGATATTGACGGTGATATTACCTCCGTTACGTTCGGCCCATCCTTTTTGCCACAAATATCCGGCTACTTCGGCTACTTTATTCACCTCTTTGACCAATTCGGGGCGATTGTCTAAGATTGATTTCATATCTTCTTTTATTTGATTGTTCATAGGGTATTGTTATTCATTTTTTTATTCTGAATAACAGTATGCTACAAATATAATAATTCTTTTAGAATAAATTAGGGAATACAAGAGAAAAGATAAGAACTACCAGTCCGGTTACCAGAACAGTGATAGTTTGGGTGGATACACCTTTCCATTCTTTTAATAAAATACCCCATACGTTACTGAAAGTAACATTCAAAGCCATTAATATACACCATGAGAAGGCAAGCAGTACAGGACTTCCGGTCAGGAAACTTTTACCCATTTCCAGTCCGAAGAATTGCATGTACCACAGTACTCCTGCCAAGGCGCAGAATATCAGGTTGTTTACCCATACATTGCCTTTGGCATAATCACTCATAGTTTTGTTGGCTACATTTTGTTGCAGACAGTAAACGGCATTGGTTAAAAAACCGCCTAGTGTTACCAGAAAGATTACAGGAAGTCCCGCATAAAGACCTTCTACACCTCCAGCTAACGCAGCTTCCTTGATGGGAGTTCCTGCATCGAGTCCCAAAGCGAAACAGGCACTCATCACACCTGCCAGTAGGGCTACCAACAGTCCTTTAGTCAGAGCAAAATCTTTTACTGCCGCGCGTTTATCTTCCTCGCTCATGTTTTTGGCGCGAAGACTGCCGGCATATCCTATAATGGCAATGCCCGACAAAGTGATACATACTCCTAGTAAAAGAATAAGTCCGTTTCCTTTGAACAGGTTGGTTCCGGCAAAGATGGCGGGGAACAGTGTACCGAATCCGGCACAAGTACCCAGTGCGATACTTTGTCCTAAGGCTACTCCCAGATAACGCATGGAAAGACCAAAGGTAAGGCCGCCCACTCCCCATAATATACCATAAAAGATGCTCATTGGAGCACCTCCCGCTCCCCAAAGGTCAAACAGACTGCCTCCTTGGGGAATACCTAGCAATGCGCCCAATAGTGGGAACACCAACCAGGCGAATACACCTTGTATCAGCCAAAAACTTTCCCAACTCCATTCTTTTACTTTCTTGATAGGTACGTATGAACTGGATTGGCAGAAGCTTCCTATAGCGATAATGATTAATCCGATAATGATTTCCATTGTTTATATTCTTTAAAACCACAAATACGTTCTCTGTAGGGGCAGATACATGAGGCCACCCTTACAGAGGACGATATTGTGGTTGGATATTGATTAGCGTTTAGAAGTAACTTCTGCTTCGTATTTCTCTACTTCTGCAATGAACTCTTCGCCTACGGGTACATTGTTCTTCAAGCAGAACATATCCCATACAGCATTCCAAGGCAAAGCTTTTTCTTCTTCGAGCAGAGCCAGACGTTGGAATCCTTGTCCGTTTGCTTCGTATTCGCGCAATTTGGCAATCGGTTCCAGCAAAGCGCGTACCATACATTTCTGAGCTGCACGGCTGCCGATAACGTATGCACCGATACGGTTGATGGAAGCATCGAAGTAGTCAAGTCCATAGTGTACACGATCCAAGGCGTTGCAACGAACGATTTCGCTGAACAAATCCATAGTCGGGTCGTCCATGATGGTTACGTGGTCTGAGTCCCAACGTACGGGGCGACTTACGTGCAGCATCAGTTCGGGAACATACAACAATAAAGAAGAAACTTTGTCTGCAACACTTTCTGTCGGGTGGAAGTGCCCGGTATCCAAGGTAATCATCTTGTTGTTCTTGGCGCCATAGCCGATATAGAAATCATTAGACCCCACTGTATAGCTTTCCAGTCCGATACCGAATACTTTGGATTCGATACAGTCTTTCATGTTCTTGTATTCTGTTGCGAAAATCTGATCCAGAGAGTCTTTTAACAAAGCACGATATTTCATGCGGTTTACAGTGATGTCTTTGCTGCCATCGTGTACCCACAGGTTCATGATACAAGGATCGCCTTGAGCTTTACCCATTTCTTCGGCTACGGCACGGCAACGTTTAGTATGTTCAATCCAGAAGTTGCGGATACCTTCATCGGGATTTGACAAAGACAGATCACCGCTTTTGGGATGGGAGAATGAAGTAGAGTTGAAATCCAGTTTCATGTTGTTTTCCTTACCCCATTCAATCCAACTTTTGAAATGTTCGGGTTCTACTTCGTCACGATCTACGACTTTTCCTTGAAAGTCGCCATAAATTTCGTGCAGATTCAAACGGTGAGTACCTGGTATATATGAAGCAGCTTTCAGAATGTCTGCACGCAGTTCGTCGATGTTGCGAGCTTTGCCGGGATAGTTACCTGTAGCCTGGATACCACCGGTCAATGAACCTGCCTGAACTTCGAAACCGGTTACATCATCTGCTTGCCAGCAATGCAGTGACAGATGGAAATTCTGCATGGTTTCCATTACTTTTTCTGTGTCAACACCTACAGCGGCATAACGTTCTTTTGCAATCTCATACGCTTTATTAATCAATTCTTCTTTCATGATATTATTTGTTTATTTAATGAATAAATTTCAAGGTGAATATTAAATATCTTCTCTATAATGAGCTAAATACTTCTTATATGCTTCTTCCCATTCTTCTGCTTGCTGGGGCTCAAAAGAAACGGTTTCTATGGAAGTGCTGATTAGTTGGCGCATAGCCGCAATATCGCTTACCAGGCCGTTGGCTTTTGCCTGTAACATAATGTTGCCGATAGCTGTTCCTTCACTGGGACCTGCTATAACAGGTACGCCCACTGCGTTGCAAGTGAATTGGTTTAACAAATTGTTTCGTGAGCCTCCACCGATAATGTGCAGCTTTTCGATGGGGAACGGGGCCATTTGTTGCAAATAGCCGAATACTTGTTTGTAGCGCAGGGCAAGACTATCGAAAATACAACGA
Organism: Phocaeicola sp. RTP21198st1_B8_RTP21198_201120; assembly: GCF_040929485.1. Classification (NCBI taxonomy): domain Bacteria; kingdom Pseudomonadati; phylum Bacteroidota; class Bacteroidia; order Bacteroidales; family Bacteroidaceae; genus Phocaeicola; species Phocaeicola sp. RTP21198st1_B8_RTP21198_201120. Next base: position 18,949 of record NZ_JBCOCI010000044.1, read on the forward strand.
GTGATTTCGCCATAACTCTGTGGTACAGGTTGGTTGGTTTCTTTGCAATAATGTCCGATGGCTTGAATCATAGATGACGGATTGGCGAAGCAGGGAGCATCGGGATTGATGACACTGCGGAAAGCGGGAACTGCCAGGGCTGCATCTATCAGTTCTGTATAAGAATAGTTGTTGGTTGCTTCCCATTCTTTGCGGCAACGTTCCAACAACCACATGCCACAGATATTTTTCAGGAACCGGGTCGTTCCTTCCACACCTCCTTCGTTGGTGAAGTTCTGCTCAAAGCTTTCCTTATTTATAATAGCATCTTTCACTTCAATCCCCATCAAGCTCCACGTGCCGGAACTCAGATATGCGAATTTTTCGTTTTGTGCCGGTACGGCAGCTACGGCTGAACCTGTGTCATGGCCAGCAACGGCAATAACAGGAATAGCTCCCAGACCTGTAATTTTTTGCACTTCTTCTGTCAGCACTCCAATAGGTTCCCCTGGAAAAACGAAACGACCGAACTGTTCTTCCTTGATATCTGCTACATCCAGTAGTTCCTTTTCGAAGCGTTTGGTGCGCGGATTCAACATCTGGGAAGTAGAAGCGATGGTATATTCTGTTACCATTTTACCGGTCAGCATATAACTTAAAGCATCCGGCATAAACAGTATTTTATCTGCTGCTTCCAAGGCCGAGCAATGATTGCGGTGGAGTGTTGATAATTGGAACAAGGAATTGAAATTCATAATCTGGATTCCAGTGATGTCATATACTCGTTCACGGGGAATATGGGTAAAATATTCTTCGGGTGCACCTATTGTGTGAGGGTCGCGATAACAATAAGGATTGCGGAGTAACTCTCCATCTTTGCCCACTAATACGAAATCCACCCCCCAAGTATCAATACCGATAGACTGGATAGGCAGATTGTCTTTGGCTACCACTTTCAGTCCCTTGATAATTTCATTGTATAAGGCATAAATATCCCAATAACAATGTCCTCCGGTTTCTATAATATGGTTAGGGAAACGAGTCAGTTCTTTCAACTCCATTTTGCCTTCTCCCAGGCAACCTAAGATGGTACGTCCGCTGGTGGCTCCCAGGTCTACCGCAAAGAAATAAGTGTGTTCCATGCCTTTATTTTTTGATTTTAAGGAATTAATAGTGATGCAAAAATAGTTTATTCCCCGAAAGTCGTCCTTGTTTTTTTGATATTATAACTGTTGGATTTGGTTGTACCTGTCGTAAAACATAATATTACTGTCTTTTTAAGAAGATTGCATTGAAAAGAAAATTTGGTATGATTTTGGTTTATTCTTGGGATGATAGATAAAAGCTTTGTTGAAAATATGCATAAAGTCGCAAAAATATTCTCTTTTTTGTATCTATATTCCCGAATATTCTGTAATTTTGCAGCCGAATTAGAATAATTATGCAGTATGAAGAGCAAGAATAGCAGACTTGATGCCATTAAGATTATTATTTCGAGTAAGGAAGTAGGTAGCCAGGAAGAGTTGTTGCAGGAATTGGCGAAAGAAGGATTCCAATTGACCCAAGCTACTTTGTCTCGCGACTTGAAGCAGTTGAAAGTGGCGAAGGCAGCCAGTATGAACGGAAATTATGTATATGTATTACCAAACAATACCATGTACAAACGTATGACTGAGCAACATTCGGCCAGTGAGATGTTGATGCATAATGGATTTATTTCCATTGAATTTTCGGCTAATCTGGCAGTAATCAAGACTCGTCCCGGATATGCTAGTAGTTTGGCTTATGATATTGATAACCGGAACTTTGATGAAATATTGGGAACTATTGCTGGTGATGATACTATTATGCTTGTCATTCGTGAAGGTTGCACAAGAGCGGGAGTGAAGAATGCACTTTCATTGATTATACCGAATATACAATAATATAATAATAGATAAAAAAGGAAATGGATGCTAAACAAGTGGATGTGATGGTGGCAGATGCCTCACATGAAGTTTACGTTGATAAAATTTTAGATACTATTAGAGAAGCTGCTAAGGTACGCGGAACAGGCATTGCAGAACGCACACATGAATATGTGACTACAAAGATGAAAGAAGGAAAGGCGATTATTGCTTTATGTGGAGATGATTTTGCAGGATTTACCTATATTGAGTCATGGGGAAACAAGCAATATGTAGCAACCTCGGGATTGATTGTGCATCCTAATTATCGTGGAATAGGTTTGGCCAAGCGTATAAAGGCGGCTTCGTTCCGATTGGCACGTCTACGATGGCCTAAAGCAAAGATATTCAGTCTGACCAGTGGCGCGGCGGTAATGAAAATGAATACAGAACTGGGATATGTTCCTGTAACTTTCAATGAACTGACTGATGATGAGGCCTTTTGGAAAGGTTGTGAAGGCTGTATCAATCACGATATATTAGTGGCGAAGAACCGTAAGTTCTGTATTTGTACAGCCATGCTTTACGATCCGGCTTTGCACGAAGAAGACACTATTTAATAAATTAAAAATTAAGAATTAAAAATTAAAAGATGGCTGCGCATTCATGTACTTATTTCTCAGTTTTCAATTTTTAATTCTCAATTAAAATAATATCATTATGGAAGAAAAGAAGAAAAAAGTAGTAGTGGCATTCAGCGGGGGGCTTGATACCTCTTTCACTGTAATGTATCTGGCTAAGGAAAAAGGGTATGAAGTGTATGCAGCTTGTGCAAACACGGGTGGTTTCAGTGAGGAGCAGCTGAAGCAGAACGAAGAGAACGCTTACAAACTGGGTGCTGTGAAGTATGTGACATTGGATGTGACCCGGGAATACTATGAGAAGAGCTTGAAATATATGGTATTCGGTAATGTGCTCCGTAATGGTACTTATCCTATTTCTGTAAGTTCTGAACGTATCTTCCAAGGGTTGGCTATAGCGCGTTATGCTAATGAAATAGGTGCGGACGCTATCGCACACGGCTCGACTGGTGCGGGTAATGACCAGATTCGTTTCGATATGACTTTTTTGGTACTGGCTCCGGGAGTTGAGATCATTACATTGACCCGTGACATGGCATTAAGCCGTCAGCAGGAAATCGATTATTTGAATGAACATGGTTTTGCCGCTGACTTTACAAAATTGAAATATTCTTATAATGTAGGTCTTTGGGGGACTTCTATCTGCGGTGGGGAAATATTGGACTCTGCGCAGGGTTTGCCCGAAAGTGCTTATTTAAAACAGGTGACCAAGGAAGGAAGCGAACAACTTCGTCTTACATTTGAAAAAGGTGAACTGAAAGCTGTTAATGACGAGAAGTTTGATGATCCTATCAAGGCTATTCAAAAAGTGGAGGAGATCGGTGCGCCCTACGGTATCGGCCGCGACATGCACGTTGGGGATACCATTATCGGTATCAAAGGGCGTGTAGGATTCGAGGCTGCTGCTCCTATGCTGATTATCGGTGCCCATCGTTTCCTTGAAAAATATACGTTGAGCAAGTGGCAGCAATATTGGAAAGACCAGGTTGCCAATTGGTACGGAATGTTCTTGCATGAAAGTCAGTATCTGGAACCGGTAATGCGCGATATTGAGGCAATGTTGCAGGAGTCTCAGCGTAATGTAAATGGTACAGCTATCTTGGAACTCCGTCCGCTTTCATTCTCTACTGTGGGTGTTGAATCAAAAGACGATCTGGTGAAGACCAAATTTGGTGAATATGGTGAAATGCAGAAGGGATGGACAGCAGAAGATGCTAAAGGCTTTATCAAAGTGACTTCTACACCTTTGCGTGTTTATTATAATAACCACAAGGACGAAGAAATTTAATAAGTATGATTAAAGCAGGAATTATCGGTGGGGCAGGTTATACGGCGGGCGAATTGATTCGTCTGCTGATTAATCACCCTGATGTAGACATAAAGTTTATAAATAGCAGCAGTAACGCTGGCAATAAGATTACCGACGTACATGAGGGACTCTATGGTGAAACGGATTTGGTTTTTACAGACGAACTTCCTCTGGATGAGATTGATGTATTGTTCTTCTGTACGGCTCATGGAGATACAAAGAAGTTTATGGATAGTCACAATGTACCCGAGGATTTGAAAATCATAGACCTCAGTATGGACTACCGTATCAAGAGTGATGACCATGACTTCATTTATGGTTTGCCGGAACTGAACCGTCGTGCTATCTGCCATAGCAAGCACGTGGCCAATCCGGGATGTTTTGCCACTTGTATTCAATTGGGTTTATTGCCGTTAGCCAAACATCTGTTACTGAACGAGGATGTAATGGTAAATGCCATTACCGGAAGTACAGGGGCAGGGGTGAAACCGGGTGCTACCAGTCATTTCAGTTGGCGTAATAATAATATGAGCATTTATAAACCGTTTTCTCATCAGCATGTTCCCGAAATCAAGCAATCATTGAAACAGTTGCAAAACAGCTTTAATGCTGAAATAGATTTTATTCCTTACCGGGGTGATTTCCCGCGTGGTATCTTTGCTACTCTGGTAGTCAAATGCAAGGTGGAACTGGAAGAACTGGTGAAGATGTATCAAGACTATTATGCCGAGGATTCTTTCGTTCATATTGTAGACAAAAATATAGATTTGAAGCAGGTGGTGAACACCAACAAGTGTTTGATTCATTTGGAGAAACATGGCGATAAGCTGCTGGTTATCTCTTGCATTGACAACTTGTTGAAGGGGGCAAGCGGACAAGCGGTTCATAATATGAATCTCATGTTCAATTTGGAAGAAACCGTAGGGTTGAGGTTGAAACCGTCTGCTTTTTAATAAAGAAGAGTTTATGAAATTATTTGATGTATATCCTCTTTTTGACATAAATATTGTCAAAGGAAAAGGTTGTCATGTATGGGATGACCAAGGTACGGAATACCTTGATTTGTATGGTGGTCATGCGGTTATTTCTATCGGTCACGCACATCCATATTATGTGGAAATGATAAGCAAGCAGGTTGCACAGTTGGGATTTTATTCCAATTCGGTGGTTAACAAGCTACAGCAGGAAGTGGCAGACCGTTTAGGGAAACTTTCGGGTTATGATGATTATCAATTGTTTTTGATAAACAGTGGAGCTGAAGCTAATGAAAATGCGTTGAAACTGGCTTCTTTTTACAATGGTCGCAACCGTGTGCTTTCTTTTTGCAAAGCATTTCACGGACGTACTTCACTGGCAGTGGAGGTAACCCACAATCCGAAAATTATAGCCCCAATCAATGACAATGGGCATGTGACTTATCTGCCTTTGAACGATATAGAAGCAGCTAAAGCGGAATTGGCAAAAGGAGATGTCTGTGCGGTGATTATTGAAGGTATTCAAGGAGTAGGCGGTATTCAGGTTCCGGAAGTAAAATTCTTGAAAGAACTGAGTAAGGCTTGCGAAGAAGTGGATGCAGCCCTTGTTTTGGATGAAATACAATCCGGCTACGGGCGTAGCGGTAAATTTTTTGCTCACCAACATGCAGGTATCCGTCCCGATATAATTACGGTAGCAAAGGGGATTGGTAATGGCTTTCCGATGGCTGGTGTCCTGATCAGTCCGAAATTCAAGCCGGTATATGGACAATTGGGAACCACTTTTGGTGGTAACCACCTAGCTTGTGCTGCTGCTATCGCGGTGCTTGATGTTATGAAAGGTGAGAATCTGGTAGAGAATGCTGCCAAGGTAGGTGCTCATCTGCTGAAAGAATTGAAACAATTCTCACAGATTAAAGAGGTGCGTGGCGAAGGTTTGATGATCGGTATGGAATTTGAAGAACCGATTAAGGAATTGCGTCAGCGTTTGCTGTTCGAACAGAAAGTATTTACCGGAGTCAGTGGTACTAATGTGATTCGTCTGCTTCCGCCTTTGTGCCTTACTATGGCAGAGGCTGATGAATTTCTTGAACGCTTTCGTAAAGTGTTGGTATAAGCTGGAGATTCAAAAGGGATAATAATCTACGAAAGAAAATGAGGTCTCGTCAGGAAACATTTCGGTTCCGGCGAGGCTTTTTGATTTAATCTTCTTCAAAGTAATTTTATTTTTAGCTTTTCATAATACGTTCTTCTCCTTTTTTTCCCTTATCTTTGTAGCTATAGACTTAATCTTTAATAATATGAAAGTAGCAATTATTGGTGCGGGAAATATGGGAGGGGCTATTGCTCGCGGCCTTGCCCAAGGCACTATCATTCCTGCGAGTGATGTAACAGTAGCCGATCCGTTCAGCGGAAGTCTGGAAACTCTACAGGCGGATTATCCGGAGATTAATGTAACAACGGAAAACCCGAAAGCGATAAAGGATGCCGATATCGTTATTCTGGCTGTAAAACCGTGGTTGATAGATCAGGTATTGAGTGTGATTCATTTGACTCCTCAACAAGTATTAGTTTCTATCGCAGGCGGTGTAACCTTTGAGCAATTGGTGAAGAGTGTAGGCCCGGAACAGACTATATTCCGTCTGATTCCCAATACTGCTATATCTCAGCTGGAAAGTATGACCTTGATATCCAGTCGTAACGCCAGTAAGGAACAAGAACAACTGATGCTGGATATCTTTAATGAATTAGGATTGGCTATTCTTATTCCTGAAAGTCAGATGGCTGCTACTACGGCTTTGACTTCATGTGGTATCGCATATGTTTTGAAATATATTCAGGCAGCTATGCAGGCAGGTATTGAATTAGGAATTTATCCGAAAGATGCACAGAAAATGGTTGCTCAATCTGTGAAAGGGGCTGCTTCCTTGATATTGAATAATGATACTCATCCCAGTGTGGAAATAGATAAGGTGTGTACGCCCGGTGGTATGACTATCAAGGGTATTAATGAATTGGATCACGAAGGGTTTGACTCAGCGATCATTAAAGCAATGAAGGCTTGTCTGAAATAGATAATAGGTATGATGGAGCTGTGATGGAAATCAGCTTTTATGTCTCTATTTGAACTGAGCAGGCGTTTGGAGAAAGGAAACCAGCGCTTGCTCATCTTTTAATTTTTCATATTATAGGGATATCTCCCAATATTGGGATTAGATATCGTTTCCACCTTTCTTGATGAAATATTGTGTGTAAGTGGAAGTTTATCCGATGGAGAGTATCCAATCATTTCATAGTGTGGAGAATTGTTAAGATAATATGTATAACTGAAAAATATAAGTTGCTATGAAAAAAAATCGTTTATTTGCTATATTGATAGCATTCTTTACTTTTTCTTGCTTTGCTCAGAATTGGAAAGCCGACCATGTGTTCTTGATTGGCCTTGACGGTTGGGGGGCTTATAGTGTGGAAAAGGCTGAGATGCCAAATGTTAAAACTTTAATAGATGCAGGTTGCTATACTTTGAAAAAACGTAGTGTGCTTCCTTCTTCAAGTGCAGTAAACTGGGCTTCTATGTTTATGGGGGCAGGACCTGAACTCCATGGATATACAGAATGGGGGTCTAAAACTCCCGAACTTCCTTCACGTGTAGTAAATGAGCATCATATATTTCCAACTATTTTCAGTGAACTTCGTAAAGCTGTTCCTGATGCTGAAATAGGAGTGTTGTATGAGTGGGATGGTATTAAATATCTAGTAGATACTTTGGCTTTGAATTATCATGTGCAGGCTCCTGACTATAATCTATATCCCGCTGCTCTATGTGAGATGGCATGTAAGTATATTACAGAAAAGAAGCCGGTCTTGACTGCAATTTGTTTTGATAATCCTGACCATGTAGGTCATGTGGATGGACATGATACTCCGGCTTATTATGCAAAATTGAAAGAATTAGACGGATATGTAGGTCGGATAGTAGATGCTATCAAGGAGGCAGGTATTTATGATAATAGTATTATTATTGTTACAGCCGATCATGGAGGAATAAATAAGGGGCATGGTGGAAAAACGATGCAAGAAATGGAAACTCCATTTATTATTGCTGGAAAGAATGTAAAAAAAGGAGGAATTTTTGATGAAAGTATGATGCAGTTTGATTGTACTTCTACAGTTGCTTTTATTTTTGGCTTGAAACAACCGCAGGTTTGGATAGGCCGCCCTATGATACAGTTGTTTAAATAATTATTTTCAATAGTGATCTATGTGAATTAAAAAGTGATTTGCTTTCTGTAATTAAAGTTGTTTTGATTATTAAGGTTGTGTTGCAAGGAATTTCATGAATTCTAATTAACTTTGCATTAACTGATGATCAGGCTATAGTGGTGGTTTACAGTAAATAAAGGAAGGTTAAGTAAAAGACTATGGACAAAAGAGACAAAAAGGAAATGAACCGTAGAGAATTTCTAAAAATTGTGGGTGTTAGTACAGTTGCATCTACGGTGGCAATGTATGGTTGTGCATCCGGCGAGAAGTCGAATGCGTCTGAGGCTTCTATTTTAGGCGAAGTGCCTGTTGATAAAATGACTTATCGTACTTCTCCAAAGGGAGAACATGTTTCACTTTTAGGATATGGATGTATGCGCTGGCCGTTGAAACCAGCGCCGGACAGTGATGGAAATGTGATAGACCAGGATGCGGTGAATGAGCTGGTGGATTATGCTATCGCTCACGGAGTGAATTATTTCGATACATCTCCTGTTTATTGCCAGGGATTTTCTGAAAGGGCCACTGGTGTGGCTTTGAAACGTCATCCTCGTGAAAGACTGTTGATTGCGACAAAGATGTCTAATTTTCAAAATTATACTCGTGAGAATTCCATCAAGATGTACCATCAGTCGATGAAAGAATTGCAGACGGATTATCTGGATTATTATTTGCTTCATTCTGTAGGTGGAGGGGAAGGGATCAAAACTTTCCATGACCGTTATATTGACAATGGAGTTCTTGACTTTTTACTAAAAGAGCGTGAAGAAGGCCGTATTCGTAATTTGGGATGGTCATTTCACGGATCGGTGGAAGTGTTTGATTATTTGCTGTCGCTGGATGTGAAATGGGATTTTGTGCAAATTCAGATGAACTATGTAGATTGGCGCCATGCTTCGGGTCGAAATGTTAATGCGGAATATTTGTATGGAGAGTTGGCCAAGCGTGGAATTCCGGCTGTGATTATGGAGCCTCTGTTAGGAGGACGTTTGTCTAAACTGAACGACCATCTGGTGGCGCGCTTGAAGCAGCGTCGTCCGGAGAACAGTGTGGCATCGTGGGCATTCCGTTTTGCCGGTACGTATCCCAATGTGTTGTGTGTGCTGAGTGGAATGACTTATATGGAACATTTGCAGGATAACCTTCGGACTTATTCTCCCTTAGAACCTTTGAATGAGGAGGAAAAAGAGTTCTTGGAAGAAACAGCCCAATTGATGCTGAAGTTCCCTACGATTCCTTGCAATGACTGCAAATATTGTATGCCCTGTCCTTACGGCTTGGATATTCCGGCGATTCTGGTGCATTATAATAAATGTGTCAACGAAGGAAATGTGCCTAAAAGCAGTCAGGATGAGAATTACCGCCGTGCACGGCGTGCTTTCCTGATAGGTTATGACCGTAGTGTGCCCAAACTGCGGCAGGCAAGTCATTGTACCGGATGTAACCAGTGTAACCCGCATTGCCCTCAAAGTATTGATATTCCCAAAGAACTGCATCGTATAGACGCATATGTGGAGCAGTTGAAACAAGAGACTTTATAATGGAATGGATAAACATGATAAAATAACGAATGCTTATGTTACGTAAAATAAGACTCGTCGCCGCCCTTTTGTTCTTTACAATGATCACGTTGCTGTTTCTGGATTTTACAGGAACTGTGCATAGTTGGTTTGGCTGGATGGCGAAAATACAGTTTCTTCCTGCCGTGCTGGCACTGAATGTGGGGGTGATGATAGCCCTTGTTTTGTTGACGTTGCTTTTGGGGCGTGTCTATTGTTCGGTTGTCTGCCCGTTAGGTGTGTTTCAAGATATTATTTCCTGGGTTTCGGGAAGGGTAAAGAAGAATCGTTTCCACTACTCGCCTGCTTTGTCGTGGTTGCGCTATGGGGTATTGGCGGTGTTTATCGTCGCTTTGGTAGCAGGGGTAGTTTCATTGACGGCATTGATTGCTCCTTACAGTGCATACGGCCGTATCATTTCTAACCTGCTGACACCTTTGTATCAGTGGGGGAACAATGTACTTGCCCTATGGGCGGAGCGTGTAGACAGTTATGCTTTTTATTCGGTAGATGTTTGGATGAAAGGTCTTTCTACTTTTGTAGTTGCAGTGGGTACTGTGATAGTGCTTTTTATTTTGGCATGGCGTGGAGGAAGAACTTATTGCAATACCATTTGTCCGGTGGGTACAGTATTGGGACTCTTATCTAGATATTCTTATTTTAAACCGGTTATTGATACGTCTAAATGTAATGGTTGCGGACTTTGTGCTCGTAATTGCAAGTCTTCCTGCATTAATCCCAAAGCACATGAGATTGATTATTCCCGTTGTGTTGCTTGTATGGATTGTTTAGGTAAATGTCGTCAGGATGCGATAAAGTATGTATCTGGAGCAATAATTCAGAAAAAGCAGGTTTTGAGAAGAGAAGAAACAGGTCAGTCAGCTTCTCAATCGTCTTCAAATTCAGAAAAGGTGAATACGTCGCGGCGAAATTTTTTTACGGTTTCTGCTTTACTTGCTACAAGTGCCGTAATGAAAGCGCAGGAAAAGAAAGTGGATGGAGGATTGGCGCCTCTTATTGATAAAAAGAATCCTAAACGTGCCACTTCTATTGTTCCTGCAGGAGCGAGAGGTCTTCGTCATTTTGCACAGCATTGTACGGCTTGTCAGCTTTGTGTGTCGGTGTGCCCTAATCAGATATTGCGTCCATCGGGTGATCTGAAGCGGTTGATGCAGCCTGAGATGTCCTATGAACGTGGATATTGTCGCCCCGAATGTGCGAAATGTGCAGAAGTATGTCCTACTGATGCCATTCATTTGACTAGTTTGGCTGAAAAGTCGGCTATTCAAATAGGGCATGCCGTGTGGATTGCTCAAAATTGTATAGTGAATACGGATAAGGTAAGTTGTGGAAATTGTGCTCGTCATTGTCCTACTGGTGCTATTCAAATGATACCTAAAGATGAGAATGATGAAAGTTCACCTAAAATACCGGTTGTGAATACAGAACGTTGCATCGGTTGTGGCGCTTGTGAAAATCTTTGTCCGGCACGTCCGTTCAGTGCCATTTATGTGGAAGGACACGAAATGCATCGTGTTATTTGAATGAAATAAAAAATGGATAAATTAATCAAACTGTTGCATGAAGGTAATTATTCTTGTGTAATAAAGAATAAGGAAATCAGCACTTTTACACAGCGTGGAATAACTGATTTGTATGATTTGTTGAATACGGATCCGGCTTTTCTGCGTGGGGCTCAGATTGCTGACAAGGTGATAGGAAAAGCTGCTGCTGTTTTGATGGTATTAGGTAGAGTACAGGAAGTTTATACAGATATTATCAGTGAACCTGCATTGGTTTTATTGCGGCGTGCGAATATAAAGCTAGATTGTATGCAGGTAGTTCCTCGTATTCAGAATAGGGACCGGACAGGTTGGTGTCCTTTGGAAACTCTTTGTTATGAGGAGAATTCTTTGGAGATTTTGTATTCCATTATTCATGATTTTGTAGAAAGAATGAGAAATAATTTATAATGTGTACAACTTTTATGGTTGTTAAGATGGTTGCTTTTCCAAATACCTAATCTGAAAAAGGATAACATAAAGAAAATTTATTCCGGTAATATTGTTTTGCCGGAATAATGTTTTTATAGCATGTAATTTTCTCAATGATCCTTTATAAAAGTTGTATCGTGTTTCTTTTCGTCTTTCTCAATTATCTCCTTTTAACTCTCTTTTATCGGGGGAATAATAGTTGAGAATATTAGAGGAATAGTTCAATGAACTTTTAATACTTATTGCATCGGTATATGTTTGCATTTTCCGCTTGCCTCTTCTATATCTAGTCGGATAATTTCTGTTCTGTGAAAAGATTTTTGGGCATATTGGTTACCAATTACTTTGTCGTTTGGAGAGTATTTTTCTATTAATAAATGTAAAGCGTTTATTCGTTCTTCTTCATTTAAGCCAATGTATGCCCGACATTTCAATATAATGCTCTCATATTCAGTTGTGAATTGATTGGATATGATATGAGTCTTTCCTATAATACAGAAAGAAACGGTGTTGCAGCGTTTGATACAATGTAATTTTCGTCCTTCGGGAGCACAGTGAATGTAAATGGAATTTTTCTTGTTCCATACATAATTGATAGGAACTCCATAAGCGCCGTTTTCTTCATCTTGCATGGACAAAACTCCGTATTCTCCGTTTTTCAATAAGCTGATAGCTTTTTCTTTTTCTAACAGACGGTCTTGGCGTCTGATTTGTTCATTCTATTTCATTTTTCTGCAAAGTAAGTATAAATATGGTTATAAGAAAGGTTATGGGACAAAGATTATTTTATAGTTTCAAATGAAAGTATTTGAATGATCACTTTCTGTAAAAGGTTTGTTTGTGCTCATTGTAAGCGTGTTTGTGCAGTTTTATTGTCTGTTAGATAGTTTTCTTCGAAACTTAATGAAACTTTGCTAGGAATTCTCAAATCTTCATTATCTTTGAGGCATAAAACAATAAGATTATGAGTGACCAGATAAAACAAATAGCTGAGCGTCTCCAGGGATTAAGAGACGTTCTGGAACTGACTCCTGATGAAGTGGCTAAAAGTTGCCAGCTTTCAGTGGAAGAGTATTTGGGTATGGAAAGCGGGGAGAAAGATATTTCTGTCAGTGCTTTACAGAAAATAGCCCGTAAATACGGTATTGCATTGGATGTATTAATGTTTGGTGAAGAACCTAAGATGAGTTCTTATTTTCTGACTCGTTGTGGTTCAGGAGTGTCGGTAGAGCGTACCAAGGCGTATAAATATCAGTCATTGGCTTCCGGTTTTCGTGGGCGTAAGGCTGATCCTTTTATTGTAACTGTAGAACCGAAACCGGAAAATACTCCGATTCATTTTAACTCACATGAGGGACAAGAATTCAATTTGGTTATTGAAGGAAGAATGTTACTTAATATAAATGGAAAAGAATTGATCTTGAATCCAGGTGACAGTCTTTATTTTGATTCTTCTATTCCACATGGTATGCTGGCATTGGACGATAAGACTGTGAAATTCTTGGCAGTAATATTATAATAAATTGAGATTAAAAAGACTGTGTTGTCATTGACCGCATAATATTTCTAATTTTTAGTTCTCAATTTTTAATTGAATAAGATTATGGTAGAAAAATTCTTAGAACAGACCACATTTACCTCACAAGAGGACTTTATAAAGAATTTAAAGATTAAAATCCCTGAAAATTTTAATTTTGGTTATGATATAGTAGATGCTTGGGCTGCCGAAGAACCCGATAAGAAAGCATTGTTATGGACTAATGATAAAGGGGAGCATATACAATATACTTATACTGACTTGAAAAAGTATACGGATATGACTGCTTCTTATTTTCAGAGCCTTGGTATTGGTCATGGCGATATGGTGATGCTTATTTTAAAGCGTCGTTATGAGTTCTGGTACTCTATTATTGCCTTGCATAAATTAGGAGCTGTGGTTATTCCTGCGACTCATCTGTTGACGAAAAAGGATATCGTGTATCGTTGTAATGCTGCTGATATCAAGATGATTGTAGCTGCAGGAGAAGATGTGATAACAAAGCATATTATAGATGCCATGCCCGATTGTCCTTCAGTAAAAAAGTTGGTCAGTGTAGGACTGGATATTCCGGAGGGTTTTGAAGATTTTCATAAAGGTATTGAGAAGGCTACTCCTTTTGTTAAACCGGAACATCCTAATACGAATGAAGATACTTCATTGATGTATTTCACTTCGGGTACTACAGGAGAACCTAAGATGGTGGCACATGATTTTACATATCCTTTGGGACATATTGTAACTGCCAGTTTCTGGCATAATTTGCATCGTGACAGTCTTCATCTTACCATTGCCGATACAGGTTGGGGGAAAGCTGTTTGGGGAAAACTTTATGGACAGATGATAGCAGGAGCCAATATTTTTGTGTATGATCATGAGAAATTTACACCGGCAGATATTCTTGGAAAGATTCAGGATTATCATATCACTTCTTTATGTGCTCCTCCCACTATTTATCGTTTTTTAATTAAGGAGGACATTAGTAAATATGATCTTTCTTCTTTGGAATACTGTACTACGGCGGGAGAGGCTTTGAACTATTCTGTATATGAAACGTTCAAGAAAATCACAGGTATTCGTCTGATGGAAGGTTTTGGACAAACGGAAACCACGTTGACTTTAGGTACTTTTCCCTGGATGGAGCCTAAACCTGGAAGTATGGGGGTACCTAATCCTCAATATGATATAGATTTGTTGACTCACGACGGGCGTTCTGCTGAAGATGGAGAACAAGGTCAGATTGTTATTCGTACAGATAAGGGTAAACCATTGGGATTGTTCAAAGAATATTATCGTGCTTCGGAATTAACGGAAGATGCTTGGCATGATGGTATTTATTATACAGGTGATGTGGCTTGGCGTGATGAGGATGGTTATTTTTGGTTTGTAGGTCGTGCTGATGATGTGATCAAGAGTTCGGGTTATCGTATAGGCCCGTTCGAGGTGGAAAGTGCTTTGATGACTCATCCGGCTGTTGTGGAATGTGCCATTACCGGTGTGCCTGATGAAATCCGTGGTCAGGTGGTAAAGGCGACGATTGTCCTTTCTAAAACTTTTAAGGGTAAGGAAGGACCTGAGTTGGTAAAGGAGTTACAAGATCATGTGAAGCGTGTGACTGCTCCGTACAAGTACCCACGTGTCATAGAGTTTGTAGAAGAACTTCCAAAGACCATCAGTGGAAAGATTCGTCGCGTGGAAATCCGTGAAAAGGATAAATAATCAGTTGTGGACTGATCGGAGTTTTATTGGTAAAATAATTAAAAATGAAAAAGGTTTTACTTCTTGTGTTTTTAAGTCTGGCTTGGCTATCAGTAAGTGCGCAAGCTTTGGTTCCTATTACATGGACAGCCTATGGTCTGACTTTTGAGGCTCCAAAAGGGATTTTGGTGGAGGAGGATACAGAGGAGACTTTTCTTCTGAACAATTCCAAGTTTTATATCACCATTCAGTCTTTGGATTCGGATGGTATGACAAAAAGTGACTTGAAAAGTGTATTAAAAGACTATGCCAATGATGACGGGGTGAAAGACCAGTCGGCAGTGCAGGAGTTTGAGTTACCACAGTTTTTCGGTACTTATTTAAGAGGGAGCTGCGAAACAGATCATTGCCTTTATGCTTGTTTGATGACTAAGACGGCAGGTAGTGGATTTTATATATCTATTATCTATAGCAAGGAAAATGAAAATATTGCCGAAAAAATACTGAAAAGTTTTATAATGGAGGAATAAACAAAAGAGCGTTAATGCTTGTTTCTTAGATAAGAGAGCGTTCAAAATTTACCAGAAAATTACTAGATTATTAATAGCAAATGAAAGGGCTGTCTTCGTGAGAAGGTAGTCCTTCTTTTTTGTGTAGTTATGAATGTTAAGGGACTCTATGATCCATGTGTAATATGCTTTGCCGGCATCAGAAAATCAAATGATTTTGGGCATAATAAGGGACACTCATAGAATATAAGTTAGCCAGCTAATTCATACTTAAAGTATTGCGAATTAGCTGGCTAACTTATATTATTCTATGAATGTCCTAGGTTAAGACATTAACGTCCGGTCCACCATAAAGGAGTGATGATATTATCTGAGCCTCCTAACAACTCTACAGCTTGTTTATAGCCTTCGGGATCTGCATTCTCCAGACTGGAAGGATATCGCATACGTTGTGGATAAAATTCCCACTTCTGTCCGTCTTTCCAAGAATTAGGATTCCAAGCATTAACCATGTCTGAACCAGTCATTGAACTTTCGTTTGCAGGAATCTCAAAGAATGGTAATCCCAAACGGCGGAAATCCGACCACATTTCCAATACCAAATACGGAGTTTGTGCAATGAATTTTTGAGTGATAATTTTAGTCAAGTGGTCATTCAATGCTTTTCCATATAAAGTTTTAGAAGCTGTAGGATATTCATAAGTAACAGTTTTCTGTTCTTTGCTGTATCCATCCACATAAGTCATTTGTTCAGCAGTCGGTTCAGTGGTATGATCAAATTTGACTGAAGTACCTACACGATTGTAGTTGGTGGAATTCAGATAATCATTCACATATTCGCTAACACCAAAGTATTCAAAACTAGCTTTAATACCGTTCTCATAGGCTTCTTTTGCTGTTGTTCCAGTGTTCCAACCATACAATGAAGCTTCTGCTAACAAGAAATAAGTTTCCCATGCTGCAAAGAATATGCGAGATTTGCCCTGACAATAGTCTTTACCCAACATTGGAAGAGTACAGCCGGGGCCATATCCATTTGTCACTAGTTGGTTATAAGCCAAGGTTGGCGACCATCCACCGCGCGAACCAGCGGGATAACCATTCCAACAACGAGTTGCATCAATCTTTATTTCCCCAGGATTATCCTTATTAGGAATCGGATTCCCGTTTTCGTCTACTGTGTAAAGAACGAAATCTTTAGCTGTTCTATCATTATATTTATCTATGTAGTTCTCAGCATTTTCATCATCAGGTAAACAGAATATCTTTAATGCACGCGGATCAAGATTTTCCGGCATACCATCCAGCCAATATTGTTTAGTAGGATTATCTGTATTAGCAACATAATGTCTGTCATATTTAATACCTAAATAATTAGCTGGTTTAACATAACTAGCCAAATCGGAACGTTGTTCTGTTACTTTAATACCACCTAAATTGGTCAGAAGATTAGCAACTGTTGAGGAAAGAACCTGATCGTCAAATGAACGGGTATATACTCCGGAAAAGACATCCCATCCATCATTTTCTTTTACTGCAAACATCTCATCAGCCGTTAAAATCTTGTTACCTTTAGCCGCATCCTCAAATTCGGTCTGCGCAGTTGCCTTGTCGATGTTTGATAAACGCATAGCCAGACGCATACGGAGTGAATTTGCATATTTCTGCCACTTCACAGGATCATATTTTACATTGTCAAACGGGTCGCATTTACCTTCTGCCTCAACAGGTAGGACAGAGGTGTTGATAGCTGCTGCGGCTTCTTTCAACTCCTTTAAAATGAATTCATAATCATCTTTCTCTGAGTTGAAAACAGGATTTTCCCCTAGGAAACTTTCAATAGGATAAGGTCCGAAATTATCGACAAACTCACTGATAAGATAGGCACGCCAAATACGGGCAAACTGCTTTACGTTCGGGAAAAATTCTTTTTCATGTGCAGTGGTAGTGGCCGCTTCGAGTTGGTTCTCTACTGCTGTAATAGCCAACGTCGCATTTTTAATACTGGCGCTGAGATCAGGATAATAATAAGCAGATGTATAATCATCACTATAGCGGCCTACGTTCAGAAAACTCATTTCTCCACAAATTCTGGCAGCACTAGCCCAATTATAGACTACTATACGTTCTGCAGTACCGGGATTCATCTGTGCCTGTCCTATAGAATTATTCAATGCATATTGAGGTTTTACATATTCCTCACCGGCAGCTGTGGGATTGGTATTGACTTCATCAAAGTCAGAGCAGGAAACTAATCCGGCGCAAAAGCCAAGCCCCAAAAATAATTTATTCATTGTTTTCATTGTTCTTTTTCTTTTTTATGATTAGAAACCAAGAGTCACATTAAACAGGTAAGAACGTGATGTCGGAGCTGACGAGTTCTCCAAACCTGTTGCATTAGTGCTTGTAGCATATACTGATTCCGGATCAATACCATCCAAATGGCTTGAAATCATCCATACATTATTCACAGTGAAACCAAGCTTAACCTGTTGGAACGGAGTCTTTTTCAACATAGATGACGGGAAACGATAACTCAAGGCGATGTTACGCAAACGGATGTTGGTAGCATCATAAATATAAGCTTCCGAAATACCGGCGCGGCCTGTAGCCAAAGCTTTATAATAACGTTCTAAAGAAACACTTTGATCATTTACCTTATAACCATTACCATCTTTGATAACTCCCGCTACAACGATATCCTCACGTTTACCGCCAGGAGCAGTACATTCAGAAATACCACTACGTTGCAAGTTCATATTGGTGAATGAGAAAATATCACCACCAAAACGTCCGTCAATCAGGAAACTAAGTGTGAAGTTTTTATAATTAAATGTATTTGTCCATCCTAATAAGAAGTCAGGCTGTTGTTCACCAATCTTATGCTTGTCACTAGTGGCCTGTGGCAGTCCTGATTCATTGAGTAATAATTGTCCTTTAAATTCTCCTTCTTCTACTCGTTGATATTTGGTACCCCAGATTTCACCATAAGCACCTCCCGCAACTGCATAGACCTGCAATGCGTCAGAACCTCCTAAAGCATACTGCATACCTGGTTTTCCCGGCAATAATTCAATAATCTTACTCTTGTTCTGAGAGAAGTTCAATTGAGTATCCCAACTAAATTGAGTTGTTTCGATAGGGCGTGCATTCAACATGATTTCGATACCGGTATTTTGAATGTTACCTGCATTTACTTTCATGTTATCATAACCGGAAAGGTTATTTAAAGGAATATTCATTAACTGGCGTTTTGCGTTTGTCTTGTACCATGCAAAATCAACTCCTAAACGGTTATTGAAGAATTTCAATTCAGCACCGGCTTCCCAAGAAGTAATCAACTCACTGCGTACATCTGCATCGTATTTAGTTTTTCCTTGTCCGGCAGTTGTATTGCCATTAGGGTCTGAACCAATACTATATGTATTATATAACTGATATGCATCCATATCGTTACCTACTTGTGCGAAAGATGCACGTGCTTTAGCATAAGTAAACCATTCGGGCATACCTTTGCCGACTTTACCCACCATATCACTGATCACCCATGACAATGAAACAGACGGATAGAAGAATGAACGGTTTTCTTTATTCAAAGCTGATGACCAGTCATTACGGAAAGTTGCATCCAAGAATGCCCAACCATTATAGTTGATTCCAAGAGTTCCATACAAAGAATTGATTTTTTTATGAATATAGGTTTCGGTTATTGACAAATCTTTTTTGTCACCATTGGCTAGAGAGAATAAATCGGGCGCAGTCAATTTTCCCATAGCATTGTCCAAACCTGTAGATTTTCTTTCCATTAAGTTACCACCAAAAGAGAAATTGCCACCAAATTTTCCAAACAATTCATCTTTATGGCCACTGATCAAAAAGCTGAAATTATTTTCGAAGAACTTTTTCTCGCTAGTGCTATAACGGCTGTTCTTATTATTAGTAGGACTTCCTGCATACAATTTCTCTTCACCCTCAGTGAAATACATATCACTACCGGCTTTGATTTCAGCATCCAGCCAATCTGTGAATTTGTACTTCAATGATCCGTTCATCAAGAAACGATTACGGCTATCTTTATTTGGATTATAATCTTTGGACCAGTAAGGGTTGATTCCCCCTTTACTCCACCAGATCATTTCGCCATATTCGTCTTTGACAGGGCTGGAAAAGTCACGGATGTCAATAGTCGTAGGCATATTGAAAATAGTATAAAATGCATTATTCCCACGTGCACCACTGATAGGACGGTTTTCTGCGAGGGTATTGATGTATTGTACTTTTGCATCGATGCTCCAACGATCATCTTTACCAAAAGTAGAAGATGCACGCAAAGTTAAGTTTGTACGGCTTAAGTTAGCGCCCGGTATCATGCTGGAGTCATCCATACGATTCAATGAGGTGTAAATGGATGTTTTATCATATTGCTGCTGGAATGATATGCTTTCTGATAAGTTCACACCTGTATCAAAGAAATTTTTTACGTTATCAAAGATTTGCATATTTGCAGTTGTACCATCCCATTTTGTATAGCTTTGCCCTGTTACTTCAGGTCCCCAGCTATAGCCGTTAGTTGAATCGAACACACCATTCTCACCTTGTCCAAAGGTCTTTTGGCGTTTAGGGAGCATAAATGTTGTCTCAGCAGAAACTGAACCTGAGATGGTGATACCCAAACCTTCACGCTTTGTTCCTTTTTTAGTTGTAATCAAAATAACACCATTACCGGCACGAGAACCATAAAGTGCAGCAGCTGACGCACCTTTCAACACAGACATGGACTCAATATCTTCAGCATTAATATCTGAAAGTCCATTACCCATATCCAATGTCGGGTTATCAATATCATTATTACTTGCTCCTGTAAAGTTATCCATTGGCACACCATCGACAACAATTAACGGCTGGTTCAAACCTGTTACAGAATTCGCACCACGAAGCTGGATTTTGGAAGAGCCACCAGGACCATTGCTTGAACGAATAATCTGGACACCTGAAACTTTACCTGTCAAAGCATTTGCGAGGTTCGTTTCACGAGCTTCAAGTAACGCGTCACCCTTTACCTCCTGCATGGCATAACCTAGCGCTTTTTTCTCACGTTTGATACCAAGAGCAGTCACTACAACTTCGCCCAATGTTTGTGTGTCATCTTGTAAAGTTACATTCATGGGTTGTCCATTCCAAGGAATCTCTACTGTTTGATAACCTACAAATGAAATTTGAATGATATCCCCTTTTTTCACATTGGATAAAGAGAAGTCGCCATCAAGTCCGGTTATCGTACCATTAGTCGTACCTTTCACTATAACAGACGCACCAATGACAGTTTCACCTGTAGCGTCTACTACAACTCCTGTACAAGCTCCATTTTGTTGTGTGATTTTCACACCGGCAACGCCAGGATTGGCGACCGCGTATGCTGCTCCGGTAGAGGCACCCATTAGGAACAGCAACATACTGACTGATTTTAGTCGTTT
>NZ_JBCOCI010000045.1:0-39576 GCF_040929485.1 Phocaeicola sp. RTP21198st1_B8_RTP21198_201120
GCAACCTCGATAGTACAACAAAGTAGCACTGTCAATGGTAAGATTACAGACGCAAATGGAGAACCCATCATTGGTGCTAATATCATGGAAAAAGGAACGACCAACGGTACCATTACCGATTTTGACGGGAAATACAGGCTGAATGTAAAAGGCTCCCAGTCTGTATTGGTAATTTCCTACATTGGATATAAAACCCAGGAGTTTGAGGTAAAGAATAACCGGAAGATTGATGTGACCCTTCAGGAAGATACCGAGGTGATGGACGAAGTGGTCGTTATTGGTTATGGAACCCAGCGCAAGGGTGATGTGACCAGTGCGGTGGCTTCGGTCAAAGCAGAGGATTTTACGGTAGGTAAGATCGGGGATGCGGCGGACCTGATTAAAGGTAAGGTGGCCGGATTGAGCATTGCCAAGGGGTCCGGTGACCCGAATGCGACTTCCACGATTCGCCTGCGCGGTGTCATTTCCGTCAACGGCAGCACTACGCCGTTGATCCTGATTGATGGAGTGGAAGGAGACTTAAGCACGGTGGCTCCTGAAAATATTGCCTCCATTGATGTGTTGAAGGATGCTTCGGCTGCTGCCATTTACGGTACGCGGGGTGCAAACGGGGTTATCCTGATCACTACCCAGAACGGCAAACGTGAGTCGCATACGACTGCATCCTATTCAGGTTACGTCTCTGCATCTCAGTTCGGCAAAAAGCTGGAATTTATGACTGCCGAGGATATACGTGCAGGCAAGACAAACTTTACCGATAAGGGATATGATACCGACTGGCTGGATGCCGTCAGCCGGACCGGCTTTACTCACAACCATAATTTCAATATAACGGGAGGAAGCAAGCAGACCACTTACTCGGCGGATGTGACTTACCGCAAGGAAGACGGTGTGATAATGAACACTTACAGCGAAGATATCCGTATGCGTTTTGATGTCTCACACTGGATGCTTAACGATATGCTGAAAGTCAACCTGAATATGGTGAAGAAATGGCATAAGAACAGTGCCACCAATGCAACGGTCACCGATCAGTCAAATATTTACCGTCAGGCGATTATGCGTAATCCTACCGCTCCCATTTACAACGAGGACGGTTCTTATAATGAGGATTTTAACGTGAATTATTACTACAATCCGGTCGGCATGCTGGAAGAGCGTCTGGGTAATTATACCTATGAAGAGACTCGTGCGACGGGTAATGTTACTTTTGAACCGGTCAAAGGATGGCAGACCAATCTGATGGTGGCTACCAGCCGCTTTAATGCACATGATAAAGGGTATAACACAACGGATTATTTCAGCAACCAACTGAATGAATGGACCGGTTATGCTTATCATACCCAGGACGAGACACGTACGGACAACCTGGAACTGACCAGCAAGTATGACTTGAATGTCGGCAAGCATCGTATGAATGCGTTGGTGGGCTACAGTTATCAGTATTATACTTATGAACGTTTCTATGCCAATAACTATAATTTCCCGACAGATTTCTATCAATGGCATAATTTAGGTCTCGGCCAGGCGTTGAAAGACGGTAAGGCTGGCATGGGCAGTGATAAGAACGAGAATACGCTGATCGGTTTCTTTGCACGTGTGAGCTATGCGTTTGACAATAAATATAATTTGCTGGTCAGTGTACGTCAGGAAGGGTCGTCCAAGTTCGGCGACAATAACAAATGGGGTACTTTCCCTTCTGCATCTTTGGGATGGACCATCAGTAATGAAGGATTTATGGAGGGTATTACCTGGCTGAACAACTTGAAGTTGCGTGCGGGATTCGGTATTACCGGTGTGATTCCCAATGATCCTTATATGTCGTTGACGCGGTATAACTATGGAAGTTCCTATTATTACGACAAGGGAACATGGAAACCGGGGCTGGAAGTCGCTTCCAATCCGAACCCGGACTTGAAATGGGAAAAGTCTACGGAATATAATATCGGTCTGGACTTTAGTGTCTTGAATGACCGTTTAGGAGGATCTGTCGATATATACAGGAAGAAGACAACCGACCTGTTGTTTAATTACAGCGTTCCTACTCCGCCCAATTTGTACAGTTACACTTTTGCCAATGGAGGCTCTGTACGCAACCAGGGTATTGAAGTAGCCATCAATGCGATTCCTGTGCAGACCAAGGACTTTGAGTGGAAAACCGTGGTGACGGTAGCTCATAATGCCAGCAAATTGTTAAGCTTGTCTAATGACATGTATGAGTCAAACAGTTATATGGATACCGGTGGCTTGGGAGAACCGATCAGTGTAAGCACACACCGTATGGAGGAAGGACGTCCTTTGGGTGAGTTTTATGGCTTTAAGTCTGTCGGCGTGTCGGAAAACGGACTGTTCCTGATTGAAAAGCCGGACGGGGAAGTCGTTGAGTTCTCTACTGCTTACCTGACCAATGATGAATACCGCCAATATTTGGGCAACGGATTGCCGAAAGTGTATTTGGGATGGGGCAACACCTTCACTTATAAAAACTGGGACCTGAGCATGCAGTTCACCAGCCAGTTGGGATTTAAGATCCTGAACGAACCCCGTGCTTATTACGAAAATAATTCTCATGCTTACAACCGTTTGAAATCGGTGGAGGAAGCACCCTATGGCGGACAATACACCTTGTCTTCTTCACAGCCGCAGACTATGGTAAGCTATTACCTGGAAAATGGTAACTTCCTGAAGTTGACCAATCTGACCATCGGTTATAATTTCCCGTTTAAAAATAACAAATACATCAAGAATGTCCGTGCCTATTTGTCCGGTGACAATCTTTTCTGCATAACCGGTTATTCCGGACTTGATCCGGAGTTGTCAAATCCGTATCCTACCTATGCAGGTATAGACAATCGCGACAAATATCCATCCATTCGTTCATTTACTTTTGGTCTTAACTTAACTTTCTAAATTTACCAGATTATGAAACCGAAATTATATAAGTCTTTATTATACTCAATGGTAGGCGCCGGCATGCTTTCTTTGGGAAGCTGCACAGATTTGAGTGAAACCATTTACAACCAGATCGCGTCCGAGAAATATGAATTTACGGAAAAGGATGCCGCCAGTATGTTTGCGCCGGTATATTCCTCCTTGCGCAATTTCTATTGGGCATGGTACGGGTACGCTGACCTGGATATCTGTACGGACATGTGGGTGATCCCTTTGCGGATAGGCGTAGGTTGGGGTGATTTGTATATCAATCTGCATGAGCATACGTTTCATTCCGAAATCGGTCATTTCAGTGGGTTGTGGTCAAACGCCTATTCGGGAATAAATGCGTGCAACAAGCTGTTGGCGGACGAGGCCGTGCAGGAATCGGAGGAGTCTGTGGCCCAGCTACGTGCTTACCGTGCGTTGTATTACTATCTTTTGTTCGACCTTTTCCGTAATATTCCCTTGGATACCACTTATGATCATCCCGACGGCTGGCTTCCTGAACAGGCTGAACCGCAGGAAGTATGGGATTTTATCATCTCTGAGCTGGACGACATAAAGGACAAGTGTGGCGATGAGGTGGAGATGGGAAAGATAAATAACTATACCGTCCACATGATTCTTGCTAAGATGTATTTGAATCACAATGCTTGGTTTGACGACCATTCCGACGATTCTTACTATCGGAAATGCGTTGACGAGCTGAATGTGATCATTGAATCGAACAAATTCAGCCTGGCGCCGAATTATGCTGATAATTTTAAGGAGGACATCTCTTCTTCTCCCGAGATTATCTTCGGGATTCCGTTTGAGTATCTGTATGCCAGTGGCAATTATTTTGCCAATTTGTGGATGAACGAGGCCGGGCGTGCCACTTTCGGGTTTACCGGTTGGGCTACAGGAGGCGGAGCCGCCTTGCCCCAGTTCCTGGATACTTATGACAAGAATAATGACACCCGTTATACAGACTGCTGGATCGGCGGTGTCCAGCAAGACCAGAGTGGAAACACCATTTATGTGGACGGCCAGCCTTTGAACTATACGTATGAAATCCGCAGTACGGACAATCCGGGATGCTATCCGATGGAAGGATACCGGTTGGTAAAGTATGAGATAAAGGATGGTGACTGGGGAACCAGTTATGATGATGTGCCTTTCTTCCGCTATGCCGATGTCTTGATGATGAAGGCTGAGTGCCTGTTGCGTCTGGGAGGATATAACGGCGAGACGGAACAGGATGCCGCTAGCCTGGTTACTCAGGTAAGGCAACGTGCGTTCAAAGGGAATCCCGATAAGGCGACACGCACGGTAACCCAGTTGAAAGGCGGCAGCGTATATTCTTACGGACACCGGGAGAACATTGCACAGCAGGATGAGGCGGATAATTGGGTGACCACTACCGAAGGAGGCAGCGACATCGAGCTGGGCGGCCTGCTGGACGACCTGGGATGGGAGTTCCTGGCCGAGCACCATCGCCGTCAGGATTTGATCCGTTTCCGTCTTACCAGCGGACAGAATGTGTATAATGGCAAATCATGGTTCTGCAAGGATGCCAAGACCGATCCGACGGACAAACATTGTGACATTTTCCCGATACCCAAGAGTATCATGGATGGTAATATAAATCTGGTTCAGAATCCGGGATATTAACCCTTTGTTAACTATAAAAAGAAAAACGATGAAAAAGAATATATTATTGGCACTTTGCTGTTGCTCGCTACTTGCTTTTGCAGGTTGTAGCGATGATTATACTGACGCAACATCCAAACATATATACGGAGAAAACGAAAACCCGTATCTGAAGACAAATACCAATGCCCAGGTTATTACTAATGTGGCATTGGAAGTGAACGGCAGGCACGCTTATGTTTTGAACTTGTCGGACTATACGAACAAGTTTGAAGAATTGATGGGAATGAGTGTGGATGCGGCTGTTGCCGGGCTGGATACCAAGGCCACTGTCTTTTATCCCATAAACATGACCCGCAACCAATGGTTAAAGACGGCTTATACCAAAGACGGCGCAGGCTGGTATTTCAATTCGGTCGGCCAGCCGTGCAGCGCGGACGATGCGGACGGCAAGGCTACGGTGACGTTGGATAAAGCGGCGAAAACATTGAATGTGGAACTGACGGAAGGAGGTATTGTAGCGGGGACGGTCTTTACGCTGAATGTGGGTTTTGCGGTAAACGGACCAGACTATGATGACTATGTGCGCTTTACTTTTGAAGTCGGGGTCACAGATCCTACCGTGTCGGTGGTTTCTGTTGCCTTCTCGTCTGATAATGCGACAGTGACCCTGCCGGTTGAAGATTACAAGGAAAATATCGAGACCGTGTTTGATATGTCCATAGAAGAGTTCTTGGCTAAGGCGGCGGATAATACGGACATCAAGTTCTGTCTGGCAGACCCGTCTACGGGAGAGTGGAGCGATATGGGAGAAAACTATACAGCCAATGCGCCGGGCTACTCTGGATGAATACAAGTGGTGAGGCTGTCAGTTGGGGAACGGACGGTTATGCCGCCTACATTGAATATTACAGTAGTGATGAAGCTTGCGGAGTAGGTTACAATGACGGGCTTGCCGTAGGAACAACGGGTAAAATGAATGTCGGCTGGGTGGATATGAATGATACCTCGAAGTATTTCCGTTTCGTGATTAATTATACGGTTGAATAACGCGGGGGATTGATTCTGTGTTGAGCTTGAAAGGATAGTTCCGGGTGAAGGGACTATCCTTTTTTTTAGGGTCTGCCGGGAGAAAACGGAAAGGATGCCGGAGGGATTTCATGTGAAAGGGAGCGTATAATGCCCGTGCCGGACAGAAATGACGGGGAGTCCGGTTCCGGACGGGATGGAAAAATAGTCTAGCGGGATGGAAAAATAGTACAAACGGCTGGATATTCGTGTCGCAGGACGGTAATTATTGGACGATTCTGCCATTACATTATATTATTTCTTCCTTTCCTTATTCTTTTTTTATTTTACTTTGCAAATGCACAAAGTATATAACCGATAGATTATGAAAAACAACAGAACACTTGGTTTGGCAATCTTGTCATTGCTTTTATTTATTGGAAATGCTCCATTGGCGGCTAAAGTTAAGAACTATACTCTCTCTTCTCCGGACGGAGGACTGAAAGTCGAGATTAGTACGGGGGATGGGCTTTCTTACCGGATTATGCATGAAAATGATACAATTCTCTCACATTCTAACATAGGTTTGGTTCTGGCCGACGGAACCTTGGTAGGTAAATCTTCCCGGGTAACAAGGGAAAGAAGGAAAAAGATAGAGGACAAGGTAGAATCGCCGTTCTACCGCTTCAAGGAGTTCGTTGCAGTCTGCAACGAACTGGACTTGAAGCTGCAAGGCGGATTCGGCGTGACTTTCCGGGCTTACAATGACGGGGTCGCCTATCGCTTCTATACCACCGTGACATCAGAAGTGACTGTGAAGGATGAAGTGGCGGAATTTAACTTTCCTCAGGATTATACGGCTTATCTTCCTTATACCACAAACGACAAGCAACCTATGGCGATGGCCTTTCAGAATGTCTATGATATCACTCCTCTGTCAAAAGCACAGCCTAAACTGGCTTTTCTTCCGGTTACTGTGGATTGCGGCAGCGTAAAACTGACTCTGTTGGAATCAGATTTGGAAGCTTATCCGGGCATGTTTGTGCAGTCACAGCAGGGAAAGTATGGATTGAAAGGTGTCTTTGCTCCTTATCCGGCTAAAACAGACTTTTATCCTTGGCGGAAGCAGGAATATGTAACCGAAACCACCGATTTTATATCCCGTAGCCGTGGCTCCCGTTCCTATCCGTGGCGTGTGTTGGCCATTACTGAAAAGGATACGGATATGCCGGTCAACAACCTGGTCTATGCCCTGGCCTCTTCTAACCGTATCGGTGATACCTCATGGATAAAGACAGGGAAAGTGGCATGGGATTGGTGGAATGACTGGAATTTGAAAGGAGTGCCGTTTAAAGCCGGTATCAACATGGATACGTATAAATATTATATCGATTTCGCCAGCCGGAACGGATTGGAATTTATTGTGTTGGATGAAGGATGGTATGATCCGAAAAGTGGGGATATGCTGACCGTTATTCCCGAACTTGATTTGCCGGAACTGATAGCATACGGTAAATCCAAAGGGGTGGAAATAGTGCTTTGGACGGTGTTTAATGTACTCGACAGCCAGTTGGAAGCTGCTTGTAAGAAATATGCGGATATGGGAATCAAAGGTTTTAAGGTGGATTTCCTGGATCGTGATGATCAGACTGCCGTCGAAATGGTGTATCGCATCGCTGAGATGACAGCCCGGTATAAATTAACCCTTGATCTGCACGGCATTTACAAACCGACAGGTATCAACCGTACCTATCCGCATATCATTAATTTTGAAAGCGTGTTCGGTATGGAAGAGGTGAAATGGACGGATATCAAGAACAATATGCCGCTTTATGATGTCACTTTTCCTTATATCCGCATGATGGCGGGACCGGTGGATTACACTCCGGGAGCGATGCGCAACGCTACGAAGGCCGATTGGCGTGCCATGTATTCTACTCCGGCCAGCATGGGAACCCGGTGTCATCAACTGGCTGCCTATATTGTGCACGATTCTCCTTTCACGATGTTGTGTGATGCGCCTACCAATTACCTGAATGAACAGGAGTGTGTGGATTTCATTACTTCCCTGCCTGTGGAGACGGATTCTACTTTTATCGCTTCCGGTGAGCTTGGCAAGTATATCGTGACTGTCCGCAAGAAGGATGTCAACTGGTATGTGGGTGGCATGACCAATTGGGATAGACGGGATGTGGAGCTGGATTTCTCTTTCCTGCCGGAAGGGGTCCGTTATACGGCTACGCTGTTTGTTGACGGCATCAATGCCGACAAACAGGCAGAAGACTACCGTATGGAGAAAAGGATCGTGGACCGCGAAAGCCGGATGAAACTGCACCTTGCCTCGGGGGGAGGATTTGCCATGAAGCTGGAACTTTGTCCGTTGCGCGGCCGGGTAACTGCGGTTCCCGAAGGCAAGGGGATTCCTTCTTTCTACAAGAAATACATTGAGACGGAGGGATTGTATGTCACTTCTTCGGAACGGGTCAGTGACGAGGCTTTGCTGAAGGCGTGTGATATCATCAGCCTGATGCTGGCCAAACGTCCCGATGTAAAGGCCCACATGGTGAAGAGGGGCTGTCATGTGATGGTGATCGGCAAGGATGAGGAGACTTGTGACCTGCCTGAGTTTGCGCATATTTGTAATTGTGAAGATAGTATCAAGTATTGGAACTGGCGGGCGCGCGGTTTTGGCGGGGCGCCTGAGGATGAACTTTCGTCCAGTTGCGGAGAAGAGAACCTGCTGGCATTGCCGCAAGACAAATATGTGGGCGAGAATATCTTGATTCATGAGTTTGCACACCTGATTCACACGGTGGGCATTGTCGGGGTGGAACCCGGTTTCAATGACCGGCTGGAGGCTTTGCGGCAGAATGCCATCCGGAAAGGATTGTGGAAAGACACGTATGCGGTCAGCAACAAGGAAGAGTATTTTGCGGAGTGTGTGCAGTCTTTCTTTAACTGTAACCGTTATGCCGATCCGGCTAACGGGGTGCATAACTGGGTGAACCGCCGTGCGAAGCTGAAATCTTATGACCCGGACATGTACCGGTTGTTACAGGAATATTTTTATGAGATAGAGATACCGGTCAATAATATTGTACATAAATAGAGATGAACAGAATATACTTAGTGGCCGCTTTTTTGTTGCTGGGGGCGGTTTCGGGGTTTGCCCGCAAGAAGCATGACGCGCCGGGGACGGGTAATCCTGTGATTCCCGGATACTTTGCCGATCCTACGATAAAGAAGTTTGGCGACACGTATTACATGTATGCCACTACGGACGGCAGCGGTGCGGGATTCGGACCGGCCCAGGTGTGGACGAGCAAGGATTTTGTAAACTGGACGCTGATGCCCATGAACTGGCCCGACAGCCATTGGATATGGGCCCCTGATGTGATCAGGCATACGGATGGCAGGTATTATTATTTTTATTGCCAGCCGTGTATCATTCATTGCGGGGTGAGCGAGACGCCCAGGGGACCCTGGAAGAATATCCTGGGTGAAAGCGAGGCGGTGCTTGTTCCCGACCGCTTCGTGACCAATGCGATTACACTGGATGGACAGACTTTTGTAGATGATGACGGTTCCGTGTACTTGTATTGGGGAACGTGGGGAATCTATAAAGGTTTCGGTTGCGGAGCTGGAAAAATGACTCCCGACCTGAAGGGGTTTACGGAAACGCGGCTCATACCGAATACGGAGGCGGTTGACTTTTTTGAGGCTCCTTTTGTATTGAAGCGGAATGGAATCTATTATTTCATGTATTCCTCGGGCTCTTGCCATGACCATACTTACAGGGTGCAGTATGCTACTTCGGACCATCCGCTGGGACCGTACGAATATAAGGGCTGCATTCTGGAAACGAATGAGGACGGGACGGTGCACGGCCCGGGACATCACAGTATCTTGAAGGAAGGGGATGACTATTATATAGTGTACCACCGGCATGACAACCCGCACTCCAACCGTGGCTTTCACCGCCAGCTCTGCATGGATAAGATGGAGTTTGCGGCGGATGGAAGCATCAGGAAGGTTATTCCTACCCACAAGGGGGTAGGCGCACTGGCTCCTTCGGTGGTGAAATCGGAGAATCTGGCATTGGGCGCCGGGGTAAGGGCTTCTTCTTGTTATGATGATAATTTTCGCGCCGAATATGCCGTAGATGACAATAACGGGACTTTGTGGCGTCCTCGCGGTATGGGGCAGGAATGGCTTGAGATAGATTTGGGGAGTTCCCGGGAAATACAGACCGTCTGGACCCAGTTTGAATATGGAACCCAGTTTTATCAGTATTTGATAGAGACTTCTGTCGATGGCAAGCATTGGTCTGTTTTTGCTGATAAGCGGAACAACCACTTGGCAGGCAGTCCGATGGTTGACTTCGGCAAGGCGGAGGCCCGCTATGTGCGTCTTACTTTTACGGGCGGCCAGAAAAACGGTTTTGGAGGGGCTGTCTGGAACGTGAAGGTGTTCGGGGGGATTGAAGAGGCGCTTCCCCAGCAATGGCTGGGACTGACCGCTGCCGACTGGGACGGACGCGAGTGGCGGAATAATGAGGGAATGCTGGGCGGTGCGTTTGTCTTGAAGGAAGGTGCGGCGCGTACTTGCCGTATAGAGGGACGCGATGCGTTGATGCTGGAGCCGGGCACTGTATTGGAGTATTGCCATTCTTTACTTTCCCCGTCCAAGGAACATACCCTGAGCGGACTGGTTTACCGTTCCGGGAAATGGCGGAGTTATGAGACGGAGCATTGTCTCTCTCAGGGAATGATTTCGCTCCGCAGCGGCAATGAGCCGTTGGTTATTACTAATTTGCGGTATTATAACTGGAAGCTGGAACCGGCGGAACGGGCTTACGACGCGGCTACGGATGTGGTCCGTCTGCCTGCTGCCGACTGTCGGAAACGTGGCTTGGTGGTGAGCATTACTGCTGATGATTTTGCTGTCGGCGATACCGTTCCTTATTTGACGAACCGGGGTGTGAAAGGATATTTTGAGGCCTTGAAAGCTCCTGTGGTCGTGAAGGAGACGGAAGGGAAAAAGGCGTTTCATTTTGACGGCAGCCAGTTGTTCCGTTCCAGTTTCTCTTTGCCGGCTACTTTGCAGGACAATGCTCCCTATACATTGGAGGCGTGGGTGCTGAATGATTCCATAGCCGAGAATGAGTGTGTAGCCGATTTTACAACCTCGCATGACGAACTGGAGAAGATCATGCTGGTGAACGGTACGGAACCGCGCTGCGGGGTGATCAACCATTACGGATGGTATGAGGATGCGGGATATAAAGGTATGAAGGAGCTGACGGGCAGGTGGCAGCACATTTACATCTGTTTTGACGGACGCATGGAGCAGGTCTATATCAATGGAGAACAGGTGAGTGGAAAAGACATCCAGTTGTTGGTAAAACCGTCTCAGTTTGTGACCTTGGGGCGGAATGCGGAAGGAGAGTGGCCTTTTACGGGGTATCTGCACTCGTTGAAGTTGTGGGATGAATATATACCGTTACAAGGGCGGAAATAGTGATTTTGGTGAATTTATATACCTGGATTGCTTGGAATACGGAGCCTGTTTTATGTTCGGAATGTGTAAATTGCACCTCCGTAAAACAGGCACGGAATATGACGATAACAATTAAATGATATAACCATGAAAAAACTTTTAGTTACTACTTTATTGGCGGCTGCCGTAACCGGCGGTCAGGCACAAGTGAAACACCAGTCACACGGTTATCCTATAGACCCTGTGCCTTTCACTTCGGTGAAAGTGACCGACTCGTTTTGGGGGCAGCGTCTCAAGGCCAGCCGTGAAGTGACCATTCCCCTGGCTTTCAGCAAATGTGAGGAGACGGGAAGATACCGGAATTTTATCAATGCGGCCCATCCCAGCGATACTATCAAAGTGGGCGGGCTGGCTTTTGATGATA
Organism: Phocaeicola sp. RTP21198st1_B8_RTP21198_201120; assembly: GCF_040929485.1. NCBI lineage: Bacteria > Pseudomonadati > Bacteroidota > Bacteroidia > Bacteroidales > Bacteroidaceae > Phocaeicola > Phocaeicola sp. RTP21198st1_B8_RTP21198_201120. The sequence goes on from NZ_JBCOCI010000045.1 coordinate 11,498, forward strand.
CGGATGTATATAAGACGATAGAGGGGGCCAGTTACCTGTTGCAGACTTATCCGGATAAAAAGCTGGCCAAATACATTGACAGCGTGCTGGTGATCGTCGCTGTCGCACAGGAGCCGGACGGATACCTTTACACCAGCCGTACCATGAATCCCAAGCATCCGCACGAATGGGCGGGCAGCAAGCGTTGGGAAAAGGTGGAGGAACTGAGCCATGAGTTCTATAATCTGGGACACATGGTAGAGGGGGCCATCGCTCATTACCAGGCGACCGGGAAGCGTAATTTTCTGGATATCGCTATCCGTTATGCCGACTGCGTATGCCGTGAGATAGGCTCCGGTCCCGGACAGCAAGTCCGTGTGCCCGGCCATCAGATTGCCGAGATGGCGCTTGCCAAGCTCTATCTGGTAACGGGGCAGCAGAAATACCTGGATCAGGCAAAATTCTTCCTTGACCAGCGGGGACATACCAGCCGTACGGATGAATACAGCCAGGCGCATAAGCCGGTGACGGAACAGGATGAGGCGGTGGGACATGCCGTGCGTGCCGCTTATATGTATGCCGGTATGGCAGACGTTGCCGCATTGACCGGGGATTCGGCTTATATTCATGCCATCGACCGTATCTGGGATAATATTGTAGGCAAGAAATATTATATTACCGGCGGCATCGGGGCGACCAGCAACGGAGAGGCTTTCGGCAAAAACTATGAGTTGCCCAATATGTCGGCTTATTGCGAGACTTGCGCGGCTATCGGCAATGTGTATGTCAATTATCGTCTTTTCCTGCTTCACGGCGAGTCCAAATATTATGATGTGCTGGAACGTACTTTATATAATGGTCTTATTTCGGGCGTGTCCCTGGACGGTGGCGGGTTCTTCTATCCTAATCCGTTGGAAAGCATCGGACAGCACCAGCGTCAGCCTTGGTTCGGCTGTGCCTGTTGTCCGTCCAATATCTGCCGTTTCATTCCTTCTTTGCCAGGATATGTGTATGCGGTGAAAGATAAGGACGTGTATGTTAATCTGTTCATGTCCAATACTTCGAATTTGAAGGTAGAGGGTAAGGCTGTTTCTTTAGAACAGACTACTCATTATCCTTGGAACGGAGAAGTTACTATCGGCGTCAACAAGAACAATGCCGGACAGTTTACAATGAAAATCCGTATCCCGGGATGGGTACGTAATCAGGTGGTTCCCAGTGACCTGTACACTTATTCGGATGGAAAGCGTTTGAGCTATACAGTGAAAGTAAATGGGGAACCGGTGCAGAGTGAGCTTAAAGATGGTTATTTCTGCATAGACCGCCGTTGGAAGAAAGGAGATAAGGTAGCCGTTCATTTCGATATGGAGCCTCGCACAGTAAAAGCCAATAATAAGGTGGAAGCAGATCGTGGACGTATTGCTGTGGAACGTGGACCGATAGTCTATTGTGCGGAATGGCCGGATAATGATTTTGATGTGCTGAGTGTATTTATGAATCGTACTCCGGAATTTGAGGTCGTTGAAAAGCCGGATTTGCTGTATGGTATTAACCAATTGAAAACAGATGCACAGATTCTGGGTTATGACGATAGAGGTCGTCTGACCGCTACTGATGTAAAGCTGACGTTGATCCCTTACTATGCTTGGGCACACCGCGGTGCAGGTGCTATGGCAGTGTGGTTGCCTCAGGAATTAAGTGCTTCCCGTCCGACTATGCCTGCTACGCTGGCATCGGAAAGCAAAGTGGATGCTTCGCATAAGGTGAAATCCATCTCCGCCATTAATGACCGTCTGGTGCCGAAAGATGAGAATGACCGTTCCGTACCCTATTACCATTGGTGGCCCAAACAGGGAACTACCGAATGGATATCCTACGAGTTCCCATCCGAAGCGACTGTTTCCAGTGCTACCGTATATTGGTATGATGATGCTCCTTGGGGAGGATGCCGCATACCGCAAAGTTGGAAGGTGTACTATAAAGATGCACAAGGCCAGTGGCAACCGGTGAGTGGAGCGGATAAGTATGGAGTGGAAAAAGGTACGGGAAATACAGTTAATTTTAATCCGATAAAGACAAAAGCGGTAAAACTGGAGATTGTTCAGCCGGCCGATAATTCATCGGGTTTGTTTGAATGGGAAGTGAAATAGAATAATTCAAAATGAAGGTTGGTAAGTTAGGTTGGTTGGTAGCCATGTTCCTTAGTGGGGGCATGGCTATCGCTCAAGGTACGGCTGATGATTATCGGCGTGCTTATGCATTGAAAGAGAAGTTCAGTGCGGATAAAGTTTTCTATTCCAATGTCAATCCGCAATGGATAGAGGGTACTCATCAGTTTTGGTATGTGCGGAATACTCCGGACGGACGCCTGTATGTATCTGTAGATGCAGATAAAAAAGCTAGAAAAGAATTGTTTGATTCTCATCGTCTGGCAAAAGCGTTGGGTGCTGCATCCGGTAAGGATATCAAGCCGGAAGCACTTTCTTTGGAGCGTCTGTCGGTCAGTAAGGAACTGGATACATTGTGCTTTGTGTTTAATAATCAACGTTGGATGTATGCGTCACGGAAGAATCAGCTGGTCAATGAAGGGGCGCTTCCTCTCCCTCCCAAGCAAAAGCATTGGATGGAGGTGGATGATGAGAAGACAGCATCGCCGGTTCCGTCTCCTGATGGTAAATGGATAGCATTTATTAAAAATCAGAATATCTACGTAAAGGAGGTGGCTACCGGAAAAGAAAAGCAACTGAGCTTGGATGGGACACTGGGTAATTATTATTCAGCCTATATTCGCTGGTCACCGGACAGTAAGAAGGTGGCTTCCTGCAAGATCCGTCCGGTGGAAAAGCGCTATGTTTATTATGTGGAATCTTCTCCGGCTGATCAGCTTCAGCCCAAGCTTCACAAACAGGAGTATGCGAAGCCGGGAGACGAACTTCCTTTTAAAGTGCCCTGCATCTATGAAGTGGAAAGCGGACGAAGCATTATTCCTTCTACCGAATTGTTCGACCGACAATATGAAGTATATGGTCCCGAATGGAACCCCGACAGCCGTGCCGTGACTTTTGAATATAACCAGCGCGGACATCAGGTGTACAGAGTGCTTGAACTTTCTGCCGAAACGGGAAAAGTGCGCCCGTTGGTAGAAGAAACCAGCGATAAATATGTGAATTATACCCGTCATTTCCGTCATGACTTAAAAGACGGCAAGCAGATGATATGGATGAGTGAGCGTGACAATTGGAATCATCTTTATATGTACAACCGTATTACCGCACAGCCCGATTATCAAATCACTAAAGGAGAATGGTATGTACGCGAAGTGCTTCGGGTAGATGAGGATAACCATCAGATTTATTTCTCGGCAAATGGTATGGAAGCCGGTGAAGACCCCTATCTCATCCGTTATTACCGCATCGGTTTTGATGGCAAAGGGCTTACTTGTCTTACCCCTGAAGAAGGGATGCACCGTGCCTGGTTTTCGGAAGATATGAAGTATTTGGTAGATGTTTATTCTATGGTGAATAAGGCTCCTGTAGCTGTGTTACGTAGTGCCAAGGATGGTAAAGTGATGATGCCGTTGGAAACAGCTGATATCACTCGCTTGGAGGCTGAAGGTTGGAACGCTCCGGAGGTATTTGTTGCCAAAGGGCGGGACGGCAAGACGGATATGTGGGGATTGATTGCCCGGCCCACTAACTTTGATCCGAATAAAAAATATCCGGTTATTGAATACATTTATCAAGGTCCCGGTGATCAGTATGTCCCGAAAACTTTCCGCCCTTATGATTGGAACATGACTTCTTTGGCCGAACTTGGTTTTATCGTCGTAATGGTCGATGGAATGGGAACTTCTTTCCGTTCGCGTGCTTTTGAGAATGTATGTTATAAGAATTTGAAAGATGCCGGTTTGCCGGACCATATTGCTTGGATTAAGGCGGCTGCACGGAAATATCCTTATATGGATGTGGACAGGGTAGGTATTTACGGTTGTTCTGCCGGTGGTCAGGAATCTACAAATGCAGTTTTGCTTTATCCTGATTTCTATAAAGCGGCTTATTCAGCTTGTGGTTGTCATGATAACCGTATGGATAAGATTTGGTGGAATGAACTTTGGTTGGGCTATCCGGTAGGAGATCAATATAAAGAAGGATCTAATGTGGAAAATGCACATCTGTTGAGTCGTCCTTTGATGTTAGTGGTAGGTGAGTTGGATGATAATGTAGATCCTGCCTCTACCATGCAGGTGGTCAATGCATTGATAAAGGCGAATAAAGATTTTGAACTGGTCGTGATTCCCGGTGCACATCATACAATGGGAGAAGCTTTTGGCGAACATAAGCGGTATGATTTCTTTGTCCGCCATTTGATGCAGGTGAATCCACCGAAGTGGGATGAGATAAAATAGGAGGAGTGAGGTTTGTAGCTGTAGGAGTTTGTCAGTTATAATAAATATAGGTGGCAGTGTTATGGAGGACAAGTCCATAGCACTGCTTTTTTATGTAATTCCGTGTTTTCATTGATGAATGTGTCTTTTTTGTTCATTATGTTGTAATTATTGGTTGAACTAATTTTTTTCAATACAAAAATTAGGTTCAGTCAACAATATTATTTTTATTTGTGGCGTATATAGTATAAAAATAAACCAATTTTCTAATACTAACATTAAATTATAATGGAAAACATTACTGTTAATGTATTTGATGATGTGCTTTATTTAGCATGGGAATTTGTATATCTAATATTTTTCACTCGTTTTGTGTGCGTACACGGAAATTATAAGAATGCGTGTGCTATTTTAATAAGTATCTATTATTCTCATAAAAATTGTAATTGTTTCCTTTTAGAATAGAATATAAATAACAATAGTGATTTATATTATTTCACATTCACGGAAAAAATGGACTTTAAATTTTTGTTTAACTTAATATTTTATTATGAAATTTACAAATGAATTAAGAGGAGTGAAAAGCAGACTTCTTCTGTTTTCAGTGCTGTTACTGATACCGGTGATGATGTTTGCTCAGAGCATTACCGTAAAAGGTACTGTACTTGATTCGGCAGGTGAAGCCGTTATTGGAGCTTCCGTTGTGGAGAAGGGAAATCCTTCCAACGGAACCATAACTGATTTTGACGGAAAGTTTACTTTGGCCGTGTCTAAAGGAAAAAGAATTGTTATTTCTTTTGTAGGTTACGAAACGCAAGAAGTGGATGCGGTTACCGGAAAAGAACTGACAATTACGCTGCAAGATGATTCACAAGCGCTTGAAGAGGTAGTAGTGCTGGGTTACAGTAGCAGGGCTCGTAAAGATCTGACTGGCTCAGTAGGTTCCGTGTCTGGTGTGAAGATTGCTGCTGTACCAGTTACTTCAGCCGCTGTGGCTTTGCAGGGAAAAATAGCTGGTGTGCAAGTAACTACGGTCGATGGTGCTCCAGGGGCAGATATTAACATTCGTGTTCGTGGAGGTACGTCTGTGACCCAGAGCAATGATCCTCTTTACATTGTCGATGGTTTTCAGGTGGATAACATCAATGATATTCCTCCTACAGACATTGCTTCTATTGATGTATTGAAAGATGCTTCTATCACGGCAATCTATGGAGCTAAGGGCGGTAATGGTGTAGTGGTTGTTACTACTAAATCGGCCAAAGCTGGAAAAATACAGGTAAGTTTCAATGCCCATTTGTCTACTAGTCATTTGTCTAAAAAATTAGATTTAATGAATTCAGCAGAGTTTGCACGTTATCAATATGAATGGTCGGCGTGTAATGGTAGCCGTTCTAGCAATGCCAAATTTTTCCGTGCTAATTTTGGCAATCCGCAAGATTTGGATATGTATTATTCTTTGCCTACTCATGACTGGCAGGATGAGGTAATGGGAGAGAATCCTATCAATTATTCTACTAATGTAACTATTGGTGGAGGTACAGATAAGATGCGCTTCACTGCTTCTCTTACTCAAAGCGAAGATAAAGGTATTATTATGGGGTCGGGTGTGCGCCGTACCAATTTGAATATCAAGACAGCTATTGATATAACTAAAAATTTGACATTGCATATCAATCCTAAATTTACGTTTCGCCGTGATCAAGGAGCTGGAGGTGATAATATTGGTACAGGCGGTATTATTGATGTACTCCGTTATAGACCCACTAACGGATTACGTGAATTCGGATATATAGATCCTTCTTATGCTGACCCTGATGAAGAAGCATTGTTTACTTATACTAATCCGAAAAGTGATATTGCCATTAATCAACAGAATAAGTATGCTTATAACTATACTAATGCTATTTCATTGGAATGGAAGCCTGTTAAAGGATTGGTGCTTCGTACAGAAGCCACTCTTAGTTTAAACTGGAAAGATCAATATCGTTTTTGGGGTGCCTTGACAGGTGAAGGTACAAAAAATAATTCGTTGCCTGTAGCAAGTATTCAGAAAGATCAGTCTTTTAAATATATTTGGACTAATACGGCATCTTATGGCTTTTCTATTAAAGATAAGCATAATTTTTCCATGTTATTGGGGCAAGAAATTTATCATAGCCAAAATAAGAAGAACTTCCAAAAGAATCGTTATTTTCCACGTGCATTTGAGGCTGGACAGGCTTGGGATAATATGGGATTCGGTACACCGCAGGAGTCAACTTCATCACTTTCGACTCCAGATCGCACTGCTTCTTTCTTTGGGCAGGCAAGTTATAACTATAACCACAAATACTTACTCTCTGTAACTATGCGTGCTGATGGTTCCACTAAATTTGCTCCAGGTAATCAATGGGGATATTTCCCTTCAGTATCAGGTGCTTGGGTGCTTTCAGAAGAAAAGTTTATGGAAGATATAAAATGGATTGATCAGTTAAAACTTCGTGCAGCTATAGGGTTGGCAGGAAATAATCGTATCAGTGATGATATGTGGCGTTATTTATATACTGTTAATTCTACCGGCGGACCTGGATTTGGAGAAGCAACTCAGTTTGGAGAGCAATGGTATGGTAATCAAGGGGGTACTACTTTTGCCAATAAAAATATTAAATGGGAAACTACATTAACTCGTAATCTTGCTGCTGATATCACGCTTTTTAATGGTCGTCTCACTGTTACTCCGGAGATTTATTGGAATACGACGAAAGATTTACTTTATAAATCGGACATTCCTTCAGCAACTGGTTATGTAAGTCAGATGCAAAATATTGGACAAGTAACTAATAAAGGGGTTGAATTAACTATATCAGGAGATATTCTCAGTGGCAGGGATTATGTGCTTTCCGCAAATCTTTCTTTAGGTATGAATAAAATGAAAGTTGATAAATTAAATGGTACAGACAATGTGATTTGGGATCAGAATAACCGTTGGAAATCAAGTTACAATGATTATTGTTTGAAGGTGGGTGACCAAGTAGGACTTATTTATGGTTTTGTATATGATGGTTTATATTCAATGGATGAATTCTATTTTGATCCCACTAATAACTTGCAAGCAGTACCTTGGGGATCAACGGCCGCTGAAAACGGAACTTCGAAAGATGCACCTATTATGGATGCAGACGGTGTGGAACATCCAAAAACAATAATCAATCAGATTTCAGGAGATTCTAATTCAGGCATAGCTACTCTGCCGGGCAAAGTCAAGTTCAAGGATTTGAATGGTGACGGATATATCACAGAAGATGACCGTACTGTTATAGGTAATACCAATCCAAAAGTGCAGGGAGGTTTTGGATTGAGCGGACAATGGAAGGGTTTTGATTTTGCCATGAACTTCAACTTTATGCTTGATTTTGATGTGAATAATGCGACAGCTTACCAGCTTTCCTCATCCGAAAGCAATAAGAATAAGTTCTACAATGTGCTTTCCACATTTGCCGACAAAGGTTGGCGTTATACCCGTGATGGTGATGGCGAATGCTTGTACAAATGTTACTATATTGATGGTTCGTTGGATATGTACCGTGAATTAAACGAAGGTAGGACACTTTGGAATCCGACGGATGTGACAAAAAAAATAACTCATTCCTATTTTATCGAGGATGGATCGTTTCTGCGTTGTCAGGATTTGACTGTTGGCTATACGTTACCTGGAAATCTGACTTCTAAATGGGGGATTTCGAAAGCTCGTTTTTATGTGTCAGCCTCTAATTTGTTTATTATTACTGGGTATTCGGGTTATGATCCTGAAGTGGATATTCAGACAGGATTAACTTGTGGTATGGACTATAACCGTTACCCACGTAGTCGCAGTTTTGTACTAGGTACTAATATTACATTCTAAATTTGAAAGCACATGAAATTTAAAAATACTTTAATAATAGGATTAGCAACTTTGACTCTAATATCATGCAATGATTTCCTTGACGTGGATTCTCCATCAAGTTACAATGAGGACTTTGTGTTCAGCCAAGAAACAGAAATTAGCCGTGCGTTGAACGGTGTTTATGCTTCTATCTTGGTAGGTGATCTTTATGGCACTGCCTATCAGAAAACTTTTAATTTGAACAGTGATGTTGATATGCAGATGTATACAGGTAATGTAGCAACCCATAATAGCTATGCACGTTTTGATTGTGACGATCAAGGTGGCGAAATTGATAAATATTGGAGAGCTTCTTATAAAGCTATTGAAGATGCTAACCGTTTTATCCGGGGTGTAGAAACTGGTCCGTTTTATAATGAAGAGAATACCGCTGTTATGCAGATGTTGGGCGAAGCCAAGTGTCTTCGTGCTATGGTTTATCATGATCTGGTAGTGATGTTCGGGGATGTTCCTTTCACTTTCCTGCCAGCCTCACAATTAGGTGATAATTATGTGATTCCTGTAATGAATCGCGAAGAAATCCAAAATAAACTTATTGAAGATTTGCAGGATATTGCTCCTAAGATGTCTTCTACTACAACAACAACAGTAGAACGTGCGTCTAAGGAGTTTGCTTGGGCATTAATTGCACGTATTGCATTGACTGCCGGAGGTTATTCACTTCATCCGGATAAAAATAATGCAAATAGTTATGGTGTGATGAAACGTCCGGAAGATTATCAGAAGTATTATCAAATCGTAAAAGAATATACTAGCCTGGTTATTGCTTCGGGGACACACTCTGTAGGCACTTCTTATCAAGATATTTTTACCAAGGAAAGCAATTTTGAAATTATTGCTAAAGGTGATCCTATTTTTGAGATTCCTTTTGCTAAGGAGTCTACAGGTAATACAGGGTATTCTCAAGGACCTACATCAACCGTTAATGAAGGAAAGACATTGGGTAAGAATGTATGGGGAGAATCTAAAGGTGATATACGTTTGAGTGCTTTTTACCGTTATTCATTCGATGAGAATGATAAGCGTCGAGATTTTATTAATGGACTTTGGTATTATGGTAACAGTGCTAATAATGCTACTCAGGATTCTTGTATGATTCGTGCGGATTATACTGTCCATAATAATAAATGGTCTAAATTGTGGGCGAATGCGGGACAGTTTACCAATTTGAGTGCCAGTAATACAGGTATTAACTTCCCTTATATGCGTTATACGGATGTTTTGTTGATGAATGCCGAAGCTGTTAATGAGTTGGAAGGACCTACTGCCACTGCTCAGGAGTCACTTCGTCAAGTCCATGCACGGGCATTCGATGACCAAAGTGTTGTTTCTGCCTATATTGCTCAGGTGGCTTCTTCTAAAGAAACTTTTTTGAAAGCCGTGCTTGATGAACGTAAATGGGAGTTTGCGGGTGAGAATATGCGCTGGAGAGATCTTGTCCGTAATAATCTTTATGGACAGGAAATTGTTTATAGTTTTTTGCGCTATCTTTCTGTAGGAATGTCTAATGCCGGTTCTTCTACTGGCTTCGAAGATGATATAGCTGAACATGATGGTAGTGCTTATTTGGATGATCTTCCCGAATCTATGTATTACCATGTTCTTCCACAAACGGTTGAATGGCGTGTGGATGTAAATCAAGTTTATGGCTATCCTTATCCCAATAAGATATTGGATATGCTCTATATTTATAATCCTTACAAATCAGCTAATCAACCAGCGACAGCTTTGGTAGCTGTTGATGGAGCAACTTGGAAGATGGCGGAATTTTATCAGTGGAGTAATGATTCGGAGCCTACTAACCAATGTAAATATTCATTCTATGGATATATTCGTCATACAGAACAAGGAATGATTGTGTTGGTCAAAGATGGAACAGAATCACCACTGGATGGTAATTCTGTTCCTGAGGTGAATGATTTACCTCCTGTACGTTATATTTTACCTTATCCTAATGCGGCTATCCAACGCTCAGCAGGTGTATACAAGAACTATTATGGCTATAAATAATTTATAAAAGGACAGAATGATGAAAAAAAAATTTTTATATGCATTAATGTTATTTTCAGGTTTCTCATGTATTTCGTGTTCTGATGATGAGAAAGGAATGGCAAATATAGATAGAGAATGGATGACTATGTTCATTTGTGATAATAATAGAGGAAAAGGGGATGACTATGCTTATAATTGTAAAGCAGAGGGACCGAATGGCAATGATATTCATCTTTATTGGTATGGAGTGAATAACTGTGCGGGCTACCAGATTCGTCAGGCACTACAGCCAAATGTTTCGGGTGGTGCAGATGCTTGGGGTACATCTGCCGAAAACGGTCTTTTGTTACTAGATACCATTGTAGGACCGGAGGTCCTTGATTTAGTTATTAAAGATCAACAGTATTCCACTGATTATCGTTTTGCTATTCGCGTGTTATCAACAAAAGATGATAATGTGACTGATTTTTCACATGCATCCAAATGGTATGGACATGGTGATGGCAGACAGTGGGCAGAATGGATGGGCATTACCACTTCTGATCGATATGCAACTCCATTCTGTGTCTATGTAGATGCTTCTAAGACTACACAGACTACTATGCGTGTGATGTTGAATCGTGCTTTCAAAACTGTAACAGAAGGGGTATCAGACGATGATAAGGCTATTTATCGTGAAAAATTTCAGCTTGATGCTAACGATAATTTTGTTTATCAGTGGTTGGAAGTAGATCCGTCTCCTAATAATCCTGAATCAACAGTGAATGAAAAATGGAGAAAATATAAATTAACCGATGAGGATTTTGAAAAGGGATATGTAGATATTGACGGACTTCAGAAAAACTCTGTTTATGTGATTAATGTTCGCAACGAGAATGTGAAGGTAAAATGGGATGCATATTACAATACTTGTTCTGCCCGCTCAGACGGAGAACCGGGAGAGCCTATTTTAGTAACTCATGACTTAAGTGCTCCAAGTCGTGACCGGTTTGATTCAGATGAAGCTTATCAAAATGCTTTGATACAGCACGAGGCTGCTCTGAAATACAATGCAATGCGTATTGATTTCCTTTTAACAGACTTCATTTCCGATGTAAATTTAGCCGAAGGACAGACTTATTATTTGGAAGGTGGAAAGACTTATTGTATGTTTGATAATTTAACTACCTGCAAAGGTTTTGTTCTTCGTACTCGTCCTGAGGATGTAGCAGCAGGTAAACGTGCTAAAGTATTGTTAGGTGGTATGCATATGACAGGTACTAATGTTAATTCTATGAATTTGATGTTCGGGCGCCAGCCACAAGCTGGAGAAGGAGGAGAAATTTATATGAAGATGCTCGAATTTTATGATATTGATTTCGATTGTCCAATGGCTCTTACTTATGGTGATAATGTTGCCGGTTTGGGTTCGGCTACAGGTAATTATTTCATTAATATGTTTTCTAATGGTATGGCTGTACATTTGGAAAGTTTTGTGGTGAAAAATTGTACTTTCAAGCGTCTGGTACGTGGGTTCATTCGTGAGCAGGGGCCTAATTACAAAATTTGGGATCATGTCTTGATAGAGGATAACCAGTTCTTTGACTGTGGCTATTATAGTAATGGTGCCGGAGGTTATCCATGGATTGCCGGTTCCGGGAATAATGCGAATTCTAATTTATATAAGGACTTTGTGGTTCGTGGAAACACTTTCTATGATTGTCCGTTCCCTTCATTTTTCAGTGAAACCAAGCAGAGTGCATGGAAGGGAGGGGCATGGAATATAACGTTTGAAAACAATACTTTGGTTAACTGGAACACTCGTGCAGCAGGAAATATTTTCAATATGCGTAATATTCCAGATGGAAGTACTTATACGGTGAAAAATAACCTGATTGTTTTGACCAAGCAGGACGGTGATGTCCGAAAGATGACTATGGCAGGAGCTGATATCCGTAAGACAATGACTATGGCAGACGGTACAGCCGGACATGTGACATTGAATTTTGACAATAATTATTCTACAAATACTTTTTTATCCAACGGACAAATTTTTAGCAATAATCCATGGACTGCGACTAAAAATAATTTTGGCACCTTGGTCAACAATGGTTCTGCTACTTTAAATGGAACATTGGAAGTTCTTGTAGATGATATTTCTCCATTAGAACTGATGGTAAGTCCAAATCCACCACATAAGGCTACTGCTGATAACGATCAATATATGCATCGTGCAGATGCACTTGATGGTACGGCTGGAGAGCATGGTGTAAACTTGTATTACAATCAGACAGGTAAAGTTATGGAGTCAAAAATTTATCAGTTGAACATTGGTGCGGCTAAATGGCGTAATGGTTCTGTTAGATAGTAGAATGGGGTTTGATAAGTTTTATAGTTATTATAATGTGAATGTCTTCTGAGAATCTTTGGATTTTGAAAGACAGATATTTGATAGAAAAGCCGATCTGTGATAGATAGGCTTTTTTATGTATAGGTAAAGGGGCAGAGTATCAAAAATTGTATAGGTTTGATGATGTCTGTGCAAAATCTGCCTGAAAAAGACCAAATATTCTCTGTATTCAGATCGGAAAACGCATAATTTTGTTTGCTGGTTTTTATCAAAACATATAGGAATAATGAAAAATACATTCAAAAAAGTGTTTATTGGCTTTATGGCTTTTGCCATGGCAACCGGCTCCTTTGCGCAGCAAAGAGCTCATAAAAAGGATAATGAGTCGTATCCTAAGGAATGGAAACAAATAGCACGTATGGAGCAGGATTCTTTCTTTCTGACAGATGAAGCTCGGCGGATTGCTGAAAATGTATTGGCTTTTCAACGCTGTACGGGCGGTTGGCCGAAGAATATAGATATGGCCCGCTGCATGAATGATAAAGAGCTGGCTAAAGTGATAAAGGATAAATCACGTCGTGATGATTCTACGATAGATAATAATGCCACAACTGCCCAGATGATTTTTTTAGCCCGTCTTTATAGGCAGACTAAGGATATACGTTATCGGGATGCTTTCCTCCAGGGAGTGGAATATTTGCTGAGTGGTCAATACGAAAACGGAGGATGGCCGCAATTCTGGCCCGGTCCGCGTGGTTATCAGATACATATTACTTTCAATGACGATGCCATTGTCAATACATTGAATATGATACGTGATATGATGAATTACAAAGCGCCTTATGAGGATGATTTGATAGACAAGGCTTTGTGTGTACGTTTGGAAAAAGCCTTTAATAAAGGAATAGAGTGCATTTTGGCTACACAAATTATCAAGGATGGAGAACCTTCAGTGTGGTGTCAGCAGAATGATAGGGAAACATTGAAGCCTGCACCGGCACGTGCGTATGAGTTGCCGTCTTATTGTTCGGCGGAGAGTGCCGGGATTGTGCGTCTGCTCATGGAATTACCTGCACCTGACGCACGCGTGAAGCGGGCGGTTCACGGAGCCATGAAATGGTTTGACAGGTATAAACTTACCGGTTTGAAATGCGAGCGTATCGTGCTGGCAAATGGTGAGCGGGATACTCGTCTTGTGGAAGATCCTCAAGCCAGGCCTATTTGGGCACGTTATTATGATTTGAAATATTGTGAACCGTATGTATGTGACCGTGACGGGTTGCCGCGTCGCCACTTGGAAGAAATAGGAACAGAACGTCGTAACGGATATAGTTGGTACAATAGCAGGCCGGCTGAGCTTTTTGCCATATACAATGCATGGGCGGACAAATATGATCCGAAGCATAAAGTGGCAATCAGTCTGGCAACCAAAGGAGCGAATGAAAACGGGCTTATTGAAATGTATCGTCGTCCCATGGCAGAGCGTACGGCTTTTGATGTGGTGGTAAAGCCGGGAGAGAGTATTCAGGCAGCTATTGAAAAGGCGTCGGAAATTCCGACAGTACCTTTTAAAATCTTATTGCTGAACGGAACGTATCATCAAAAAGTGATTATTGACAGACCTAATATTGTTTTGGTGGGAGAAAACCGTGACAGTACGCGGATTGTCTTGGCTGAAACAGCCCAGACACGTGCCATCACGGAATATCATGGACGTCCGGTAGGCAATGGTGTCATTGTGTTGCAGGAAGGTGCGGATGATTGTGTTATTAGCGGACTGACTGTTTACAACAATTACGGAACTGCCGTTGAAAATACGACCATCCATCAGATGGCGATTTTTGGACGTGCCACTCGTACTATCATCATCAACAGTAATGTATGGGCCGATGGAAACGATGCCCTTTCCTTGTGGGCGCCCGGAAGCAATGGTATGTATTATCATGCCGATCTCTATCTTCGTTGTCCGGGTGTGGATTTTCTTTGTCCTCGCGGATGGTGCTATGCCACACGCTGCCATTTTTATGGTGATAGCCGTGCCATGATTTGGCATGACGGACGAGGTGACAAGAACAAGAAACTGGTTATTACCAATTCTTCATTTGATGCTAAGACACCGACACTTTTAGGACGCTATCATCATGATTCCCAATTTTATCTCATCAAATGTAAAATGTCGAAGAATGTGCTTGACGGGAATATTCATTATGCTTATTCGGATAAAGTGCTTGATCCCTGTCCGTGGGGGCTACGTACCTATTATTATGGTTGTACCCGTGAAGGAGGGCATAGTGGCTGGTTAAACGATAATTTGAAGGAGGCGGAGAATGCTCCGGAGTTTTATGGCGTTACCGCCAAGTGGACATTCAATGGCAAATGGGACCCCGAACAACGTATCAGAGATCTTTGGAATGTGTTGGCCTACTAATTTAACAGTTTGTAATATGAAAATGACCCCTGTTTTATGCTGTATTGTTTTTTTGTTTGTGTCAATGTTATCTGCTGTTGCCCGACAGCAGGAGAAGCCCCGGGTTATTGTCACTACGGATGGTGAGATTGACGATCAAAGTTCTATGATTCGTTTTCTTATGTATTCTTCTGATTATGATGTCGCAGGCATTGTTCAAGTCAATGGGGTACAGAAAGACGGACATAGTAAAGATAAATGGATCGAATCACAAATTGCCAAATATGCGGAATGTCTGCCTAATTTGAGGAAACATAATCCCGATTATCCCGATGCTGAATATCTGCTAAGTGTCTTGGCGGTTGGTAATGAGAACAGAGAGGACTTGCATAAATTGCCTCCTTTACTGTCTGATAGCGAGGGGGCACAGCTCATCATAAGGACATTGCTTGATTCTGATCCGAGGCCTGTTCATATTTTAGCATGGGGTGGAGCCAACACCCAGGCCAATGCCTTATGGCAGATCAAGCAGAAATATTCTGCTGCAGAATGGGCAAAAGCGGTATCAAAAGCCAGATTATATTGTATTTGGTATCAGGACGGCGGTGGAAAATGGATAGAACAGAATCTTCCTGAAATCATTATTTATGAATCGGGCGCGCCGGATCATGATGGAGGATGGAGATATGTATGGGATTACATGAGTGTGGATTATTATTTTAAGAACAGACTTAGTAAAAATTCAAAAGAGTTGCAACAAATCATGGATAAACCTTGGTTGGCTGACCATATTAAGAATGGGCACGGACCACTTTGTGCCGCCTATCCTCAGGAATATACCAGTGAGGGGGATACTCCTTCTTTTATGCCTCTTATACGTAATGGACTTGAACAGCATACAGACTATACATTAGGAGGATGGGGAGGACGCCCGGAGTATAAAAATGGCAATCACATGCAAGATGGGAATGATTTGAAAAACGGTGTGCCGGATTCGCATTATACTTTCCAGCGTTGGTTGCCTGCTATACAAAATGACTGGGCGGCTCGTGCCGACTGGTGCGTGGCTGATGAATATTCAAAGGCAAATCATCAACCTGTTGCCCGGATATTGGGAGAAAGTGTACGCACAGTCCGGCCGGGAGAAAAAATAATACTGGATGCCTCTTCTTCATTTGACCCTGATAAAAATTCATTGTCTTACCAATGGTGGCAATATCGGGAAGCAGGCAGTGTGCAAACAAAGGTGGCTATAAAGCACGCCGATGAGAAGAGGGCGGAGATAATTGTACCGGATAATCCGGGCAAACAGTTACATTTGATACTTGAACTTACAGATAATGGAATTCCCAATCTAAAATCTTATAAGAGAATCATTCTGAATATTAATCCGCTTGAGGAAAAATAATTATTACGGATAGATGATTCCGTCATTGTTCCTGCTGTTTTTAGTTCATGTTTATACGAATGGGACAAAAATAATCTCGTTAGCAGAATTGATTTAATTTTCGTAGTGCAATAATGGTCAACAAGAAAAAGTAATTCTGCTAACGGGAGTTATAAAAATAATCAGTTCTATTTGAAGTAAAAAAATATTTTTTACTTTTTTTCTTCAGCGGCATGTGGATAGTCAATCGTATAATGCAGTCCGCGACTCTCTTTCCGTTCCATTGCCTGACGGGTGATCAAATACCCGATGTTAATCATGTTACGCAGTTCGCAAAGCTCGCGTGAAGCCTTACAACGTTTGAAAAGACGCTCGGTTTCTTCATATAAAATATCCAATCGGTTCCAAGCACGGATTAATCGCGTATTACTGCGTACAATACCTACATAAGCTTCCATAATTTGGTTCACCTCTTTCATGCTTTGGGTTATCAGTACCCGTTCTTCATTGTTCATGGTTCCTTCATCGTTCCATTCGGGGATATCCTCATTAAAGTCATATCGGTCGAGTACATTTAGTGCATGTTTGGCTGCCGCGTCCGCATAGACCACAGCTTCTATCAGCGAATTGGAAGCCAGACGGTTACCTCCGTGCAGACCGGTACATGAACATTCGCCGATGGCATACAAACGGTTGATGCTGCTCTGTCCGTCCAGATCGACTTTGATACCTCCGCACAGATAATGAGCAGCCGGAGCTACAGGAATATAGTCCTTAGTAATATCAATGCCCAGGCTGAGGCATTTTTTATAAATATTGGGGAAATGTTTTTTTGTTTCTTCCGGATCCTTATGAGTTACATCCAGATATACATGATCTTCACCACGCTGCTTCATTTCGTTATCAATGGCACGTGCTACGATATCACGTGGAGCCAATGACAGGCGTGGATCATATTTTTGCATGAATTCTTCGCCACTTTGATTCTTTAAGACAGCACCGTAACCGCGCATGGCTTCGGTGATGAGGAAACTGGGACGGTCTCCCGGATGGAAAAGGGCGGTGGGATGGAATTGTATAAATTCCATGTCCTTTACTGCTCCTTTGGCACGGTACACCATAGCAATGCCGTCTCCCGTAGCTACCAGTGGATTGGTTGTATTGCGGTATACCGCTTCGCATCCGCCTGTTGCCATTACAGTTACTTTGGACAGGAACGTATCCACTTCTCCTGTTTTCTCATTCAATACGTAAGCACCGAAACATTTGATGCCCGGCGTATGGCGGGTGACGATAATTCCCAAATGATGCTGGGTAATGATTTCTACCGCATAGTGATCTGTAAATATGGTAATATTGGGGTGAGCTTTTACCGCTTCTATCAGGCTAGTTTGTATTTCAGCTCCTGTATTGTCTTTGTGGTGCAGGATGCGGAACTCGGAATGTCCTCCTTCTTTGTGGAGGTCGAATTCTCCATCTTCTTTTTTATCAAAATCCACTCCCCATTTTATCAGTTCCTGGATTTGTGCAGGTGCTTCTCGCACTACTTTTTCTACAGCCGCGCGGTCACTGATCCAATCGCCGGCAATCATCGTGTCTTCAATGTGTTTCTCGAAATTGTCTACTTTCAAGTTGGTAACAGATGCTATACCTCCCTGGGCAAAATAGGTATTGGCTTCTTCCAGTCCTGCTTTACAAATCAGGGCGACTTTACCTTTGTGAGCTACTTTCAGTGCGAAGCTCATTCCGGCAAGTCCTGAGCCGATAACAAGGAAATCGAATTTTTTAACCATGATAATATGCTTTATGGGTGCAAAGCTACGAAAAACCTTTATTCATTGTACCTTTTACTCTTGTTTTTACTATTTTTTTCGTGAAGAATAAACGAAATAGATAATGCAAGTATGAAATTAAACGTGTAACTTTCTGCATTTTTAAATAGAATAGGATGGAAAACAATAAAGAAATCATTCACGAAAGTGAGGTAAAAGAACTTATAATTGAGTTGAGGGGTGAGAAAGTACTGATAGACCGGGATGTAGCTAAGCTTTATGGCGTAGAAACCAAACGAATTAATGAAGCAGTAAAAAACAATCGGGACAAATTCCCAAATGGTTATATGTTTTCGTTGCAAGTATCTGAAAAACAGCAACTGGTCGAAAATTTCGACCGGTTCAGTAGTTTGAAACATTCTCCCGTAGAACCTAAAGCATTTACCGAAAAAGGGCTTTATATGCTGGCTACAATTTTAAGAAGTCCGAGAGCTACCGCAACTACTTTTGCCATTATCGAATCATTCTTTAAGTTAAGGACATTAGTACGGAATGTAAATATCATGGCTACCGAGTATGATGAGGAAAAGAGGAAGAGTCTGGTACAACGTAGTGGAGAACTGCTGAATGAACTGCTGACTGATGAGGGTGATATAACAGAAACGGAATCTTCTATCGAATTAAATTTGTATGCTTTGAAGATGAAACGTACAGTAAAGAGGACAAAAAAAGGATAAATTCTCTCATTCTGCGCCGTAATGAGGTCGATAAACGATAAATTTATTATCTTTCGGGCAAATTACAATAAGATGATGAATCGAATTTTTCATGTGAAGATAGCAGGAGGTACTTATTTTCTCCTGATACTGCTGACAGCCGTCATGGTATTTGCTTTTTGGTGTATGAAGGCAATGATAGGATTGGTAGTAGCATTGGGTCTGATCATTATTATTGAACGTATTATCCATTCTACTTATACGCTGACTGCGGATGGAAAGTTAGTGGTGTATTATGGTCGTTTTTATAAAGGGAAGACCATTCCCTTGATTGACATTACGGATGTGGAGCTGAAACGAAGTTCCGGATTTGGTGGAATTATGCCTTCGAAATATGTATTGATACATTATGGGAAGAAAAATTTATTGTCATTGGTTCCTGTAAAGCCGGAAGAATTTATCAATGCGTTGGTGAAGCGGTTGGAGCATAGGATAGAGGAGGAATAAATTATGGAGAAAGTATTTAAAACAAAAAGAACCCGTAACTGGTGGATCATTATAGTCGGTCTGGTTGTTCTGATTATTTTTCTGAATGTGTATTTGGAGAAAAGTTGGGCTTTTTCGGCGCTTGGGGGAATTATTATTCCTGTATTAATGTTTTATTCGCGGTCGAAAACTACGTATATTGTAAAAGACAATGGTGTTCTGGAAATCAAACCGGGATGGGGGAACAGAATATGTGTAGACGGAATCCGTAAAGTGTCTTATAATCCGAATGCAATAGGAATGCAAAAAGTGAAAATAGAGCATGCCCAAGGTTTTGTAATGATTAACCCTGATAAGCCTTTGGAATTTGTAGAAGCATTGATAAAAATAGATCCAAATCTGTCTGTTGAAGGCTTTGAACAGATAAAAACTAATTAACCCAAAATAAATACCATGAAATATCAAATTGCAATCATCGGTGGAGGTCCCGCAGGGTATACTGCTGCCGAAGCTGCCGGAAAGGCAGGACTGAGTGTTGTATTGTTCGAAAAAAGAAGTTTGGGCGGTGTATGCCTGAATGAGGGATGTATTCCTACCAAAACCTTGCTTTATTCGGCTAAAGTATATGATTATGCGAAACATGCTTCAAAGTATGCCGTGAATGTGCCTGAAGCTTCTTTTGATTTAGGAAAAATTGTGGCGCGTAAATCAAAGGTGGTTCGTAAACTGGTACTGGGTATCAAGGCAAAACTGACTGCGCATCAGGTAAATATAGTAACGGGAGAAGCTGTAATTGTAGATAAGAATACCATCCAATGTGGTGGGGAAACCTATGAATGTGAGAATTTGCTGCTGTGTACCGGCAGTGAAACATTTATTCCTCCTATTCCGGGAGTGGAAAATGTGGATTACTGGACGCACCGTGATGCACTGGATAATAAAGAAGTACCTGCTTCATTGACTATTGTCGGCGGTGGAGTGATCGGTATGGAATTTGCTTCTTTCTTTACCAGTTTGGGAGTACAGGTGACAGTTGTCGAAATGTTGGATGAGATCCTGGGTGGCATGGATAAAGAGCTGTCGGCTATGCTCCGGGCTGAATATGCCAAAAAAGGAATCAAGTTCCTGCTCAGTACGAAAGTAGTAGGGGTGTCCAAAGAGGAAACCGGTATTACTGTGTCATATGAAAATGCAGATGGAACAGGAACTGTTACAGCTGATAAGTTATTGATGAGTGTGGGCCGTCGTCCGGTGACAAAAGGTTTCGGATTGGAAAATCTGAATTTGGAATGGACGGAGCGCAGATGCATCAAAGTAGATGAACATTTGCAATCTTCTGTCCCCGGTGTCTATGTATGCGGTGATTTGAACGGAGTCTCTTTGTTGGCACATACCGCCGTGCGTGAAGCGGAAGTGGCTGTCCATCATATTACAGGTAAGGAAGATGCGATGAGTTATCGTGCCATACCGGGTGTGGTCTATACAAATCCCGAGATTGCCGGGGTAGGTATGAGCGAGGAAGCTTTGCAGGCCGCAGGTATTCCTTATCGAGCCGTTAAGTTGCCGATGGCTTACTCCGGGCGTTTTGTAGCCGAGAATGAAGGAGTGAACGGCGTCTGCAAAGTTTTGACAGCCGAAGACGGTACTGTATTGGGAGCGCACATGTTGGGTAATCCTGCTTCCGAGCTGATTGTATTGGCAGGTATGGCTATTGAGGATGGTAAGACCATAGAGGATTGGAAACGATATGTATTTCCTCATCCTACTGTGGGTGAGATATTCAGGGAACTATAATGAAACGAGTTTTATTTTTCTTTTTACTGATTTTATCTATTCACTTCATAAACGCCCAGCCGCTATCTCAGCGGCTGGACGCTTTACTGCATGAAGAAGTTCTGAAAACATCCGAAGTGGGTATTGCCGTATTTGATTTGACCGCCGGAGAATCCGTTTACCGTTACCAAGACGATAAACTGTACCGGCCTGCTTCTGTTGAGAAAATAATCACTTCGGTTACCGCCTTGGTACAACTGGGAGCAGATTATACCATGGATACCAGTCTTCGTTATCGTGGAAAAATAGAAAATGACACGTTGAAAGGCAGCTTGTATCTGATAGGCGGTTTTGATCCGGAATTTATGGACGAGGATCTGGACCGTCTGGTAGATGCATTGGCAAGTAAAGGCATCCGTTATGTGACAGATACCCTTGCAGCGGATGTTTCCATGACAGACTCAGTTTATTGGGGTTCCGGTTGGTGTTGGGACGATACTCCTTATTCCTTCCAACCCTATCTTTCCCCTCTCATGCTGAATAGGGGCTGCGTGGATGTATCGGTTTCTCCTGCTCAGAAAGACTCGTTGCCCAAAGTAGTTTGTACGCCGGTTTCCGATTATTATCAAGTTCATAATCACGGGGTGAGCCGTAATCCACAAGCCGGAAAGCTGAAAATCACTCGTAACTGGCTCAGCAATGGCAATATCATTACCGTTTCCGGAAATGTTTCTTATCCCTATACTGAGAAATTGAATGTATATACTTCCAAAGATTTCTTTTTTCATACCTTTGTCAGCCGTTTGCGCAGCAAAGGAATTGAAGCGCGAACCTGCACGTATGCCGATTGTCCTGTAACGGCCGACAGTATAGTTACGCTTTATACCGTCCGAAGACCACTCAAGGAAGTGTTGGAAAGAGCTTTGAAGAAAAGTGATAACCTGTGTGCCGAATCAATGTTTTATCATTTGGCTGCCAAGCGTTCCCTGCATAAACGGGTGACAGGAGAAGATGGAACCGATGCCATTCACGCCTTTATGAAAACAGCTTTAGGGTTTAATCCGGAGAACTATAAGATAGCGGACGGTAGCGGTGTTTCCGTTTATAATTATATCTCTCCACGTTTACTATTGGAGTATTTGAAGTATGCCTATTATCATCGGGAAGTTTTTCTTCCTTTCTATGAGTCTCTGCCCATAGCAGGAGTGGACGGTACTTTACAAAATCGGATGAAACAGACCAAGGCTCGGGGAAATGTGCATGCAAAAACCGGTTCTGTAACCGGGGTCAGTTCACTGGCAGGGTATGTAAAAGCTGCTAATGGACATCAATTGGCCTTTGTTATCATTAACCAAAACGTACTGAAATTAAGCCGGGCGCGTGCGTTTCAAGATAAGTTTTGTGATATTTTATCTCGTTGATTTTGAGTTTTTGAGTGTTCTGAAACGTATTAAGTAGCAGATTTTGCATATAATAGGACAAAATTTATACCTATTCTGAACGATTTTTGCAGCATCGAAACAAGATTGTTTCGTAACTTTGCCCAAGTCGAAATAATTCGGAATACTATAAAAACATAAAATAGCTGCTTATGAAGACAAATTATGAAATCCGTTATGCCGCGCATCCCGAAGATGCCAAAAGCTATGGCACTCAAAGGATACGACGGGATTTCTTAATAGAAAAAGTATTTTCGGACAATGAGGTGAACATGGTTTACTCCATGTATGACCGCATGGTTGTAGGAGGAGCCAAACCGGTGGGAGAGATATTAAAACTGGAGGCCATTGATCCGCTGAAAGCATCTTACTTTCTTTCCCGACGTGAAATGGGTATTTTTAATGTGGGCGGTCCCGGTGTGGTCAAAGCTGGAAATGCCGTGTTCGAACTGGATTATAAAGAAGCGCTTTATCTGGGTTCGGGAGACCGGGAAGTGACTTTTGAAAGTAAAGATGCCGGAAATCCTGCCAAATTCTATTTTAACTCTGTTACCGCTCATCGTAACTATCCCGATAAAAAAGTGACCAAGGCAGATGCCATCGTTGCTGAAATGGGTTCACTGGAAGGTTCCAATCATCGTTGCATCAACAAGATGCTGGTAAGTCAGGTATTGCCTACCTGCCAGTTGCAGATGGGGATGACCGAACTGAAACCGGGAAGTGTGTGGAATACCATGCCGGCACACGTGCACAGCCGTCGTATGGAAGCTTATTTTTATTTTGAAGTGCCTGATGAACACGCTGTTTGTCATTTTATGGGAGAAGTGGATGAAACACGTCATATATGGATGAAAGGCGATCAGGCAGTTTTGTCTCCCGAATGGTCTATTCATAGTGCGGCGGCAACACACAATTACACCTTTATTTGGGGTATGGGTGGAGAGAATTTGGATTATGGTGATCAAGACTTCTCATTGATTACAGACTTGAAATAAATAATATAACTTCATTAATTTAATAATATAAGTATCATGAATCAGTATTTGAATTTTTCTTTGGAAGGTAAAGTCGCCCTTGTAACAGGCGCTTCTTATGGTATCGGTTTTGCTATTGCATCTGCTTTTGCAGAACAAGGTGCAACCATCTGTTTCAACGACATCAATCAGGAATTGGTGGATAAAGGTTTGGCTTCTTACGCTGAAAAAGGAATTAAAGCACACGGATATGTATGTGATGTTACTGACGAGCCTGCCGTACAGGCTATGGTTGCCACTATCGCAAAGGAAGTAGGTACAATTGATATTCTTGTAAACAATGCCGGTATTATCCGTCGCGTTCCGATGCACGAAATGGAAGCTGCCGATTTCCGCCGTGTTATTGATATTGACTTGAATGCTCCGTTCATTGTTTCTAAAGCAGTTTTGCCTGCGATGATGGAAAAAGGACATGGTAAAATCATCAATATCTGCTCTATGATGTCTGAGTTAGGTCGTGAAACCGTTTCTGCATACGCTGCCGCTAAAGGTGGTTTGAAGATGTTGACTCGTAACATCTGTTCTGAATACGGAGAATACAATATTCAGTGTAATGGTATCGGTCCGGGCTATATCGCTACTCCGCAGACTGCTCCGTTACGTGAAATCCAGCCCGATGGAAGCCGTCATCCGTTTGATACATTCATCTGTGCCAAGACTCCGGCCGGCCGCTGGTTGGATCCGCAGGAATTGACTGGTCCTGCTGTATTCCTTGCATCCGAAGCATCTAATGCCGTCAATGGCCATATTCTCTATGTAGATGGCGGTATTCTGGCCTACATTGGTAAACAGCCTAAATAATTAGTAGATATAAATAGGAAGAATCTGCTTGTGTCTTTGTTGATACTTGCAGATTCTTTGTATTTTTGTCTTTCAGTTCGACAAACAATAAATAGTATGAGAAAAATCTTTTTAGCAGTCGCAACGGCGTTAGCTATGTTTTCCTGTTCGCAAAAGGAGCCGGTGACTGTCACTATAACCAATCCGCTTTCTATTGATAGGAATGGAGAAATGGTGGAAATCTCTATGGCTGAAATAACAGGCAAACTACAATTACCCGATACGGCACAAGTTATCGTATTGGACGAGAACGGGCTTGAAGTACCTTATCAGATAACATACGATGATATGCTTATCTTTCCTGTTTCGGTGAAAGGGGGAGCTTCGGTTACTTATACAATTGCAGAAGGAACTCCACAGCCGGTGGATGTGGTTGCTTGTGGGCGTCAATATCCCGAGCGTCTGGATGATGTGGCATGGGAAAACGATCGCGCCGCTTATCGTGCATACGGTCCTGCTTTGCAGGAGAAGGGCGAGCGTGCCTTTGGTTATGACATCTGGACCAAGAATGTACCCGAACCGGTGGTGGAAGATCGTTATGACGGTGATTTGAATCAAGGAATCTCTTATCACATAGATCATGGAAACGGAATGGATTGTTATGCGGTGGGTCCGACTCTGGGTGGCGGAACAGCAGCTTTATTCCCCGATAGTACCATTGTTTATCCCTATTGTTACAAGGATTGTGAAGTCTTGGATAACGGTCCGCTTCGATTCACCACCAAGTTAGTTTATAATCCGTTGGTTGTAAAAGGAGATTCAAATGTGATAGAAACGCGTATCATTTCTTTGGACAAGGGATCGCAGTTGAACAAGACTGTGGTTTCTTTTGATAATTTGCAGGAAACAACTCCGGTGGTGACCGGCATTGTATTGCACAAACAGAATCCTACGGGGTATAGTTTTGATGCAAATGCAGGTTATATAGCCTATGCGGACTCTACAGAGAATGCAGCCAATAACAATGGAGTGATTTATATAGGTGCTGTATTTCCGGCTAATATAAAAGGAGCGCTGCCCCAAATGTTCTCCGAAAAAGAGCAGAAAGAACGTGGAGGTGCTTTGGGTCATGTGTTGTCGGTCAGTGATTATGAACCGGGTTCCGAGTATATTTATTATTGGGGATCAGGCTGGAGCAAATATGGTTTCGAAGCCGATACCGATTGGAACAAATATTTGGAAGAATACGCTCAGAAGGTACGTAATCCCTTGGTGGTCCATGTACCATAGAATGGTGATATAAGAATAATAAAAGTTATCCGAGGAGCACATGCTCTTCGGGTAACTTTTTTTCATGGGATGTTAAAGTGTTAATTCTCTCGTCTTAAACATCTTTTTCCGGTTCCTTTTGTTTCATTGCAATATAAGAAATTAAACTAGTTATTTATTTGTTAATAGAAAATGCAATGGACAATAAACCTAAACCTTTACAACATGGGCGGCAGGGATTGAGGACTTTTAGTGCTTTAGTCTGTCTGCTGTTGATGACTACGTCGCTGTTTGCTCAGGAGAAGACAGTGACCGGAACGGTAACCGATTCGACCAATGAACCTCTGATTGGAGCATCCGTAGTGATTCAAGGTACTTCCAATGGTACGATTACCGACATAGATGGGAAGTACAGTATTACCGCCTCACCCGACAATGTACTGGAATTCTCGTACGTGGGAATGGTGAAGCAAGATGTGAAAGTAGGCAGCCAGCATGTGATAAATATACAGCTGAAAGAGGACTCACAAATGCTGGCTGAAACAGTAGTGATAGGTTACGGTAGTGCGAAGAAGCGTGACTTGACCGGCTCTATCACGAATATCAAGGGAGCCGAAATCGCTAATAAACCTTCTACAAATCCCTTGTCTTCCTTGCAGGGAAAGGTAGCCGGTGTGCAGATTATCAACTCGGGACAAGCAGGCTCGGACCCCGAAATCCGTGTACGTGGAACGAACTCCATTAACGGATACAAACCTCTTTACATTGTCGACGGCTTGTTCAATGATAACATTAACTTTCTGAATCCCGAGGATATTGAGTCTATGGAAGTGTTGAAAGACCCGTCTTCATTGGCTATTTTCGGTGTGCGTGGAGCTAATGGGGTTATCATTATCACTACAAAGAAGGCTAAGGAGGGGCAGACTTTGGTGAATATCAACACCTCATTCGGCTGGAAACATGTGGTGGACAGAATCAAGATGGTGAATGCTTCTCAGTTCAAAGAATTGTATAGTGAGCAGCTTGTTAATGAAAAGAATCCCGCTTTTGATTTTTCCGGCTGGAATGCTGATACCGATTGGCAGGATGAAGTGCTTCAGAATGGCTTCATTACCAATAATAATATCAGTGTGACAGGAGCTTCTGAAAAACATAGTTTTTATCTGGGGATGGGATACTCATACGAACAAGGAAATATAAAGCACGAGAAGTTCAGCAAAATCACCTTGAATGCCAGCAATGAGTATAAGATAACCGATAAGATAAAGGTCGGGTTTCAGTTTAACGGAGCACGTATGCTGCCTGCTGATAGTAAATCAGTTCTGAATGCTGTCCGTACCACTCCTATAGCTCCTGTATTCAATGAAGAATATCAGTTGTATGCGGCGTTGCCGGAGTTTCAGAAAGCACAGATGATGAATCCGATGGTGGATGTGGATTTAAAAGCCAACACCACTCGCGCAGAGAATTATCGTGCATCAGGTAACATTTATGGAGAGGTGGATTTTCTGGAACATTTTAATTTCAGGGCTGTGTTCTCTATGGATTACGGCTCGAATAACGGGCGTACCTATCAGCCGATTATCAAGGTATATGATAACACAGTGAAAGGAAATGTGGCTACACTGGGAACGGGTAAGACTGAAGTGAGCCAGTTCAAGGAAAATGAAACGAAGGTGCAAAGTGATTATGTGCTGACTTATACAAATAGTTTTGGCGACCATAATCTGACGGCAACCGCCGGTTTCACTACTTATTACAATTCTCTCAGCCGTCTGGATGCCGCCCGTGGGCAAGGTATTGGATTGGTTATTCCCGATAATCCCGATAAATGGTTCGTCAGTATTGGTGATTTGGCCACAGCTACCAATGGAAGTACACAGTGGGAACGTACTACTGTTTCTTTTCTGGGGCGTGTGATTTATAATTACAAAGGAAAATATTTGTTCAACGGATCTTTCCGTCGGGACGGTTCTTCGGCTTTTTCGTATACGGGCAACCAATGGCAGAACTTTTACTCGGCAGGTGCCGGATGGCTGATGACCGAAGAAGAGTTTATGAAAGACATTTCTTGGTTGGATATGTTGAAGTTGAAAGGTTCCTGGGGTACGTTGGGCAATCAGAATCTGGATACTGCTTATCCGGCTGAGCCGTTGCTTGAAAATGCTTTTGGAGCTGTGTTTGGCAATCCGTCCACCATCTATCCGGGCTATCAGTTGGCCTATTTGCCTAATGCGAACCTTAGATGGGAAAAAGTGGAAGCTTGGGAAGCAGGCTTTGAATCGAATATGTTTCGCAACCGCCTGCATGTGGAAGGAGTTTATTATAAACCTCAAATCCGCAACTAAGCCCTTGAACGTCCTTATTGCGTTTACACGTCCTCTCATTACTGAATTTGCAGATA